>NZ_JACJFH010000230.1:0-1272 GCF_014164495.1 Pseudoalteromonas sp. SG41-5
GCGCTTAATCACTTTCGAGATAATTTTAAATAGGGAAAGAAAAATAATAAAGGGAATTTTGTAAAACTAAAAGTAGGAGTCAAATTATGCTTTTAAGTTATGGACGATCTTACTGTTACCATGAACAACACTACCATCTTGGTCATATGTTGTAGAGGTTGGCACACCAATCAAAATGTCTTTTAATTGTTTTACTGTTAATTGTGCATGGTGGGCTGCATGAGCATTAACGTCATTCTTCTTTTTACATGACTCTAATAGCTTATGCACATCACTCGTTAAGCTTGTTACTTCGTCAGATTCAACGTCATTACCTGCAAATAAGGCTTTGAGTTCTTTATCTAACGTTTGAATTTGACTTAAAAAGGTAAGTTTTTGTTTCGCGATATCTTTAAGGCCCTCGCCACGACGGGAGGCTATAGCGGTTAATTCATCTTCTAAGATATCAGCAAGGGATGTTAAGCAATTTAGCTGCATAACAAGTTTAGAACTGATCAAACTGGTGTGATCAGCCATACACATCAAACTCAAATGCAGCGATATTTTTAGCTAGCTTTTCAGCATCGATTTGATATTTACCTTCAGTAATTGCTTTTTTTAGCTCAGCCACTTTGTTGCTATCAAAACCAGAAGATTGCTGTGCTTTATCTTGCAAAGATTTTAATTGTTGCGCTTGTGGCGTTAAGCTTACTGAGTCAGCAGTCGCTTTTGGCGTAGTTGCTTGCGCAGTATTAGCATTATTATTTTGTAAATCAATTTTTTGCTGTTTAGCATTGGTCAACACATTAGCCTGTTGCTGACCTTTATTTACTTGGCTTACCATGATTTTAACCTATACATTATCCAACACATGCCTTGTTATCGGCAACCATGTTAGAAACTTTAGCACAAATACGAAAATTTAAATAATTACCTGCACAGACTCAACACCATCAACGCGGGCATTTAAAACTTTCCCTGACTTTGCATTTTTAACCTTTACCTGCTCTCCTAAAGTACCATCTTCTAGGGCTAAACCAGAAGTTTTTATTTTCAATCCTCGAATTATTGCAAAAATAGTGACATTATCGCCTTTGCAGACCATACAGATTTGATTTAATGCAACAAGGTAACCACTGCGGATATTACGTTTGCTGCGGCTACCAATCAGCAGCTCTTGATTTTGTAAATACTGCGCTCTTACGAAATGTTTTGGTTTCATAATCAAACGTAAATGATGAGCTTCAATAACCTCCCCGCGACTTAAATTTTCAGTGGCTATAATCACAGGGG
>NZ_JACJFH010000231.1:0-1262 GCF_014164495.1 Pseudoalteromonas sp. SG41-5
TGCTATTTATATAATTTACCTGCAAGAAAGCAAAAAGAAATACAAAAACATCCTGAACGATATAAAGTAGAAATGTGCGGAAATAGCCCAATTAGAGTTATATTGTTTGGCCCAATCATAATCGGCTTTGTTTTAAGTTTGTTACTATTACTATCTTGTATTGTGATGACATATTCGGATGAACCTTATCATTGGTGGGTGCCCGCACTTACTTTTTCTTGGAACCTGTTTTTTCTTAACTTATTACCACTAACAGAGAGTTACCTCCCTAAAAAGCAAATATATTTTGACAGAAAAAAACAGTTAGTCGGCTTTACTTATAAGATACCCGGTTGTGAAGAGCGTGATGAGCTGGGTAATTGCTGTTTTAAATGGGCTGATATTGTATGCCACCTTGATATAGTGGCAACACGCCCGGGTGTAATGGGGTTTGTGCCTTTTATTAGTCATATTGATGAGGATAAATACCCTGAGACTAAAATAGCTGTTCAAGTGCCTGATAACTCAAATAACCCGATGAACTGCTATTTATATTGGGAACGAGTAGTGCGGTTTATGGATAACAACCAACCACTGCCTGATGTGCCTGAGTATGAAAACTACCGCCACCTTGATGAATTAACTGCTGAATTTGATAAGCAAAATGACAGACCCAATAATTTTTGGAGTGATTTTTCGCTTGCTCAACAAGTCGAAATTTGGCAGAAATTCAATAAAGAGGCTGCGCATTTTAATTGGCTTAGAGCTACACCGAACGAAGAAATAACCAAACCTTGGCTGCATTTTAAAGGTGAGCCTGAGCGTATCGAAAAACTAACATGGAAATACAAAGCAAAGCGCTTAGCACTGCAGTTGTTTATGGGAATACCTTGAACATCTTATAATTAGAATAGGAGTTAAAATGGGTGTCTAGCTTATTTCCAATGACGTCGAAGATGCAAAAAATATGCAGAAATGATACAACTTCAAATGTCACGTTACACAAAGCATCGAGTATTTAAACAAATCCCCCTTAATTCCCCCATATTAGTAGATGCGATATGGATGCTTCAGCCTGCTCGAACAGGTTGGCAAGCTGAAATAAATTACAATGCATTTTTGACTGAATTTGGTTTGCAGCCAGGCGACCAGATAGAGCTCAAACTAGAAGCCACGGTGTACCCCAGTGGTAAAGGTCAACCAACAATTCAAGGGTTTAATAGTATTTATGGCTTACCAATCGAATATTACAAAGCAGGTGAAAAGCCAGGGTTCTTTTCTTG
>NZ_JACJFH010000232.1:0-1255 GCF_014164495.1 Pseudoalteromonas sp. SG41-5
TGTAATGGTCTAATGAAACTGGACAGGTTTATAGCGTAAAATGAGCTAAACCCAAAAGGTATCACTATGACCAGAAAATCAAAAGTAACACTCAGTGCACAACAAAAACTTGAATATGCCAAATTAATGGTAGAAGAAGGTTATACCAATAAGCAAATTGAAGAGATGTCTGGCGCAGGAAAGTCAGCAGTATCACGTTGGAAGCAACAATATCTATCTGAGCTAGATGGTAAGAGCCCGGGAAATGTACAAGCACTCACACCAGAACAGCAACGTATTCAATTGCTAGAGAAGCAGCTACAGCGCGCTTTAAGGGATAATGATATATTAAAAAAAGCCACCGCTTTCTTCATTCGCGACAATCAAAATTTAAAGTAATTAAAGCATTGAAGAAAGCGACCCCAAGCTATACGGTATCTGAGTTGTGTCGTGCTTTAGAAGTCAGTACAAGTAGTTATTACTATGCGCCCGTCGCGCCAAATAAGTCAGAGCAGGCACTGCTGGCGTTAATTAAATCTATCGCTGACGATTCTGGTTATACGTATGGTAGACGCAGAGTGAACGTTGAACTGAATGCGTTAAATCATACGATTGGAATATATAAAACAGCGGCACTGATGAAAAAGTTGAATATAAAAGCCATCAGGCCGAAGAAAAAACATTACTACCCTAACTCAGGTGATGAACATAAGTACGCACAGAACCTCTTAAAACGAGAGTTTAACCCTGATTCACATAACACGCATTGGGTCGGTGATATTACCTATATCAGGAACCGTCAAGGGTGGAGCTACTTGGCCTGTGTGTTAGACTTATCAACGAGGGAAGTTGTAGGGTATGCCTTATCAACAAGCCCAAATGCTGAATTGGCTATAGCAGCATTGAATAATGCTATTAAGCGTCAACAGCCGGTTCTTAATCAACTGATGTTTCATTCCGATCAGGGGTGTCAGTATTCTGCGGCCTCGTTTAGAGCTCGGTTATCACAACTAACTATAACGCAAAGTATGAGTCGTCGAGGTAATTGTTGGGATAATGCAGTAATGGAGCGATTTTTTAGAAGTTTAAAAACAGAGCGACTGAATCGCCTGTCATTTATAAATCATCATTCAGTTATAAGTGAGGTGGACAATTATATTCAGTTTTACAATTACAAACGTAGGCATTCTACGCTTAATTATATGACGCCACATCAGAAATATAATGAATTAAAAAATGCCGCTTAGAATCTCTACAGAATTTGTTGACCATTACA
>NZ_JACJFH010000233.1:0-1247 GCF_014164495.1 Pseudoalteromonas sp. SG41-5
ATAGTCGGTATGGGTGAATCAGGTGAAATCAAAGTTTGGATTTCAAATACACCATCTGCTGGGTTTACAGGCCATGTATTACACGAACTAGGCTCAGGGCAAGCTCAATGGCGTGAGAATAAGTAGTAAAGCCACGACCCTAAGCTTATGTTCTATAAAGTATTCGCAGAGGTAGCCCGTAGCTCATGACCCAGAAGAAGACGCTGAATTCACCACTAAAAACCAACAACGTGAGCTTTTTTACAATCAACCAGAACAAGCTGAAGAAAGTGAGCAATGGCAGTCACAACTAATAAATGGATATAGATTATGGACAACCTCATAAAATTACTCATCACACTCACTTTTACATTATTTGTAATGGGTTGCTCGTCAACAGGAACAATTGATTACATGGTTGCAGGTGTCGGCACCGAAAATGGCAATGCAATTTGGGGGCGCTCTGTAGTATTTGATGATGAGTGGGGAATACCGTCAGGGGCAATTGGGTGCTGCTATGGTGAAACAAGAGCGACGGTAAGTGTTTACGATCAAAAACTCCCAGAAAAAGTAGCTGTTGAATGGTTAGATAAGTCAGAAAATAGAATTTACTTTGGTGAAGTTGCAATAGACAAAAAAGGTTACAAATTAGCTAAATCTCTCCCTTATTTTACTTTATCGACAGGTGAAGTATTTAAGGAAATAAAACCATACTTAATAGTCGGTATGGGTGAGTCAGGTGAAATCAAAGTTTGGTTATCTAATACCCGTTCAGCGGGATTTACAGGCCGTGTATTACACGAACTAGCCTCAGGACAAGCCCAGTGGCGTGAGAATAACTAGTAAAGCGATTTCCATCTGTAGCTTTGGCCCATGGTTCTGAATATGGGCCGGAATTTACCACTAAAAACAACATATTGAAGGTTCATGTAGTAACAATGGCAAGGGCCAACCAGCGGGCAAGTAACCTTGCAACTAGCAAAAAAACGCCCAGACGAAGTATCCTTTTGGCAGCACTATTTTGAGGTTAAACCAGGGGCTTATAATGTCACTGCAACTGCCAATGGCGCGGTAGATAGCACCACATTCACCGTTGAGCAGCCTACGTTAGGTTACGAAATTGAGCTACTAGATGAGACAGGCGAGCCCCAAGCCAACATGGGCTATAAAATTCGCTTACGTAACGGCCATATTATCACCGGACAGCTCGATCAAAACGGCTACGCCAACGTATCAGGCCCTGATTTTGAAAACGCCAAAGTCAGCTT
>NZ_JACJFH010000234.1:0-1239 GCF_014164495.1 Pseudoalteromonas sp. SG41-5
CTAGCTAAATCAGACAGTAAACAGTTAAAGCAAGAAATAAAACAGCTGCAAAAAGAGCTTAATCGTAAAGATAAAGCCTTAGCTGAAACAGCGGCATTACTTGTTCTCAAAAAAAAAGCGGATGCACTCTGGGGTTTCAACGAGGACGATTAACAACACAGGCTGAGCGACATGAATTAATAACGCTTATTACAAACGCGCAGGATTCAGGGGCAAGGAAAGAAAAAGCATGTGAGTTACTTGGGCTGACGGTAAGAACCGTTCAGCGGTGGATTGAAGCAGACGATATGACTGACAAGCGAACGAGTACGAAAAAACGGCCGCCAAACCGTCTCACAGAGTTAGAGCGGCAGCGTATTATTAATACGGTTAACTCAACTGAGTATGGGCATTTACCGGCCAGTAAAATAGTCCCCAAGCTGCTTGATAACGGTATATGGATAGCGTCTGAAAGTTCATTTTATCGTGTCATGAAGGCACATAACTTATTAACGCATAGAGAAAAAGTAAAGCCAGCTAAGCCGATGAAAAAGCCAAGAGCATTGAAGGCAGTACGTGCAAATGAAGTATACACTTGGGATATCACCTATTTACCAACGAGCGTAAAAGGGCAATTTTTATACTTATATTTAGTGATGGACATTTTTAGTCGAAAGGTTGTTGGCTGGCAGGTTTACGACACACAGTTAAGTGAATTAGCCGCAGATTTAATGAAGGATATTTGCAGTCGGGAGCAAATAAAGCGCGAGCAAGTCACGTTGCACTCAGATAATGGTAGCCCAATGAAAGGCGCGACATTACTGGCAACATTACAGGAGTTAGGGATTGTGCCATCATTTAGTCGACCGTCAGTAAGTAATGACAATCCATACTCTGAGTCGTTATTTAAAACGTTAAAGTATCGCCCAGAATACCCAGAAAAGGCATTTGAAGATATAAGCGCAGCAAGAGAATGGGTAAGTGGGTTCGTTGATTGGTACAATAATGAGCACCTACACAGTGGTATAAAATTTGTGACGCCAAATCAACGTCATTTAGGTTTAGATAAAGAGATATTAGCCAAGCGTCAGCAGGTAAACGACGCAGCTAAATTGAATAACCCAAGTCGTTGGTCTGTAATGGTCAACAAATTCTGTAGAGATTCTAAGCGGCATTTTTTAATTCATTATATTTCTGATGTGGCGTCATATAATTAAGCGTAGAATGCCTACGTTTGTAATTGTAAAACTGAATATAATT
>NZ_JACJFH010000235.1:0-1238 GCF_014164495.1 Pseudoalteromonas sp. SG41-5
GCGGGCACCTTTGTGTATACCCCAGATGCGAACGTTACAGGGCAAGACAGTTTCACCTACACCATTACCGACAGCGAAGGCGGTGTGTCACTGCCAGGAACCGTTACGGTAAATATAGGTGCGGTGAATGACCGCCCCGTTGTTGCTAATGATGCAGTGACGACTGATGAAGATACCGCAACAACGTTAGCTATTTTAGCAAACGACTCAGACGTAGAAGACAGTGGCTTTAATGCTGCCAACGTAAGCCTTGAAAACCAAGGCACGGGGGCGGGCATGTACGACTTTGCGACAGTCAGTGTTAACCTCGATGGTAGTTTAGCTATCGTGCCAAGCCAAGATGTGAATGGGGTATTTAGTTTCACCTACACATTAACAGACAGCGAAGGCTTAAGCTCAACCCCAGCGACCGTCACACTGACCATTAATGCCGTGAACGATGCACCAGTGGCGCTAGATAACACCGCCCAACTGCAAGAAGAAGGTTCATTTGAAGTTAACGTATTGGGTAACGACAGTGATGTTGATATCGGCGACAGCTTAGATGTGAGCAGTGTGACGGTTGTCAGTGCACCAAGCAATGGGCAAACTCAAGTAACCGCAACGGGGGCAATCATTTACACCGCCAATGCAGATTACTATGGTGACGACAGCTTTACTTACACAGTTAAAGACAGCAATGGCGAGGTATCTAACCTTGCTACTGTCACCATGACTGTAAACCCAGTCAATGATGCGCCGGTGGCACAAACGCAAACCCTTAACCTTGATGAAGATGCAAGCTTATTGATCACATTGCTTGCGACAGACATCGAAAATGACAGCTTAACTTATCGTATCGATACTGATGTTGCACACGGAACGCTCGTTCAACAAAGCAGTGATAGTTGGTTGTATACACCTGCGGCAGATTATAACGGCAGTGATAGTTTCACGTTTGTAGCCAATGATGGTGCGTTAGATTCAGCTCCTGTTAGTGTTAACTTAACCGTTAATGCTGTAAATGATGCCCCAGTTGCCAGTGCAGAGGCGGTGTCAGTAAATGAAGATACGCTACTGACGGTCAACCTTGCCGCCAGCGATATCGAAGGCGATACCTTAACGTATCAAATCAGCAGTCAGCCACAAAATGGCCGTGTTACATTGACTGGATCGCAAGCAGTATACCAAGGCGAGAGTGACTTCTTTGGCACCGATAGCTTTAGCTTTGTTGCTAACGATGGCAACGTAGATTCAGC
>NZ_JACJFH010000236.1:0-1235 GCF_014164495.1 Pseudoalteromonas sp. SG41-5
CCAGCCAGACTGGACACTTCATTAAGCGACATTTTTATTTTCAAAGTTAACTGGACTTAGATACCCGAGAGCACTGTGCCTTCTTGTCCGATTATAATCAACCTCGATGTATTCAAAGAGCGTTTGACGCATCTCGTCTCGCGTCATGATCGGCTCATATTGGATCGCTTCAACCTTCATTGAATGGAAGAAGCTCTCAACACAAGCATTATCCCAGCAGTTTCCTTTCCTACTCATACTTTGCTTTAGATTATAAGCGGTTATGATGTCTCGATAATCTTTTGAGCAGTACTGACTACCTCGGTCACTATGAACGATCACCTGCTCAGGGAACCCACGACGGAACAAGGCCATTGATAATGCATCGCAGACCAGTGTTGCGGTCATTCTGGTATCCATAGACCAGCCGACTACTTGCCTTGAATAAAGGTCAATAATTACCGCCAAATACAGCCAGCCTTCACTTGTCGCAACATAGGTGATGTCTCCCGCCCACTTTTGATTCGGAGCCTCCGCGTTAAAATCCTGAGCCAGCAGGTTCGGAGCAACTGGCATTTTATGTTTGCTATCCGTAGTGCACCTAAACTTACGTGCCGCTTTCGGCGTTAAATCCTGACGCTTCATACTAGCGGCAATGGTTTTAACATTACGGCTATCACCGTTCTCTGCCAGCTCTTTCTGGATGCGCCTTGAACCATCACGGCCTTTGCTGTTGTCAAAAGCCTTTTTGACCTTCGTATCAAGCTCTTGGCGAGTTACCTCGCGCTGAGTGGCCTTGTGGCGATGCTTAATCCAGTAATAAAACCCACTTCGTGAAACCCCGAACACCTTAGCCATGCGGACAGCACTGAAGCACAGCAGGTGTTCGAGCATAAATTCGTAGCTATCTACTTTAGATTTTTCGCGAAGTAGGTGGCGGCCTTTTTTACGATATCTAGCTCTTCAGCTTGCTCAGCCAATTGCCTTTTGAGCTTTGCGACTTCAGCGGCTAGATCTTTTTCCCGCTGACTGGTGCTAGTATCTTTCTTGGCTGCTTTACGCCAACCGTAGATCTGGGATTCGTGTAACGAGAGATGCTGCGCTGCCGTAGCTACTCCCAGCTTTTCTGCTAGTTTCAGTGCTTCTGCTTTAAATTCAGCAGAATGGAGAATACGTTTTTTCTTGTTTGTCATGGTTCACCTCATTAGTGATTGTACTCACTTAATTAGGTGTCCAAAACTGGTGGTGCGGATCAG
>NZ_JACJFH010000237.1:0-1217 GCF_014164495.1 Pseudoalteromonas sp. SG41-5
TTGTTGCCGGCACTTTGGTAATTGATATTGCCGTTGTTAGTTTGTTGTTTGAGTTCATTTTTAACATCAATAAATTGATTGTTCTTTATCACAAACTGTACATTGTTTTGCTCGGTTTCTAGGCAGAGGTCTTTTCCTGCATCGATACCCATTTTATTAAAAATAGACCCATTCTGGCGAGCTAAATAACACCCTAACTGCGTTAAAAATGACTCATGTAGCACCACTATATGTCGTCATTTTTGCCTTGTTATAGCGCTATTTTTCATGCGCCATAATAGCGCCTTAATTTAATGCAATGGGTATTAATTAATAGTCCCTAGTTGGCTTATTCATCATATAAGCTTACGGTCCGATTGCTTGGCGTTTAGCTCAAAGTAATGTTCACTGGCGAGAGTTTGTAAAATGACTTTTGGCTCATTGTCGCCATCATCAAATAGTAGTTCGTTGTGGGCTGCAGGGGAATTATGTCGCGGGGTAAACCCGCTGCTACGAATAATCGAATTTACTCTGTGCAAAAATGAAAGGCAGGGCACTAATCAGCGGCTGTATTAGCGCCTAGCCAAACAACATCCATGTTGTTAAAGAGCCGGTAATTCCTAGTGAATTAGTGCTTTGGCTGCACGGTTTAAATTTAAATTATAACGTCTTTATTGTTATAAACTGCTTAAAAACACACTAAGATCTAACCGAGCACTTTAGTATTTTTAAGTTTTGTAGCCCAGTCCAGATTAAAAAGGCCACAAGCATATTTGCATACAGCGTTATTCGTACTGCTTAATAGCGCCACGTACCATAGAAGCCATATCAATAATTTCCATATCCCCCATGTCGGCAATTAAATTCAAATGGGCAAAAATATCGCACTTTTCAATATTCTTGATTTTTTTCTCGCCACCCATAAATAAAAATGGCGCAAAGCCGTACACTTCATTAGCATTGAGTGGGCCATATTTTTTTAATGCCGCAGGGAAAAGTGGTTTCTTTTGGCTGCTTTTTATATCAGAACTATCTGGATCCTGACATGTCAAGAAACTTTTTATTGTTTGGTTAGCCTTGCCAGCTTCAATATCTTGCTGATTTCCTTTTTTTGTTCGCATCCAATTAAGGTAAGGGCTGATTTCCACAGAATGTCCGGTTTTCTCACCGTAGAGTTTTAAATTGCCCCAGGCATTACGCGCTATAACATAATAAATATCATCTTGCTCAAACGGGGT
>NZ_JACJFH010000238.1:0-1210 GCF_014164495.1 Pseudoalteromonas sp. SG41-5
CTTGTATGGATAATAAACCCATAAATTAATTATTATTTTAACCTAGTTCGGGTAATGTGAGGCCCAAGCTTTGGCTGCAACCAAAGTCTTTTATACAGTAGTTCGATTGATTGAAGGCTCCTCTATTGAGAGACCGGTAACAAGTAAGAACGCTGTATAAACTCCAAGCATTAAACTCGGATAGTCAACTGGGCCTCGAGCCCGAATAGCAAGGCAGAGTCAGCTTATTATGAATACACTAAATAATCAAAACGAAATTAACGTCGGCGTCGATACTGGCAAAACACAACTCGACATTTATATCAGACCATTAGACATCTACTTCACCGTAGAAAACAATCAAAGTGGTATTAAACACGCTATACAAATATTAAAAAAACACCCAGTAACGCGTGTCACTATTGAAGCAACCGGACGTCTTGAGCAACCTTTTATTATAGCCTGCGCTGAGGCGAATATTCCCTTCGTAGTTGCTAATCCAGTAAACATTAAACGCTTCGCAGGGGCTATCGGCCAAAAAGCAAAAACAGATAAACTGGATGCACAACTCATTGCTCATTTTGGTGAAGCAATAAAGCCGCCTCTATCTTCTTTAAAGCCAGACCAAATGCGCTTAATGAGCGATTTACTATCGAGAAGACGGCAGTTAATGGATATGCAAACGATGGAGAAAAACCGCTCTCAAATAATGCCAAAAACAATATCATCACTAATAAAACCTATCTTAACTGCACTGAAAAATCAGATAGAAAAAGTAGATTTAAAACTACAAAAACTCATTAAAGAATGTGACGAATACGAAGCGAAAAATAACATTATTCAAAGCGTACCAGGTGTTGGAAATGTTGTCGCATTTAACCTTCTTAGCGACATGCCTGAGCTTGGTTATGTAAACAACAAAGAAGCTGCATCTTTAGTTGGCGTAGCACCATTTAATCGTGAAAGTGGAGTTTATCAAGGCAAGCGAATGATACGTGGAGGACGGCCCAAAATTAGAACCGCAATGTATATGGCAATGATGTCAGCTATCCAATGCAACCCTAAATTTAAAGAAATTTACCAACGAATGGTTGCAGCAGGAAAACCTAAAAAAGTAGCCATCATTGCGTGTATACGAAAGCTGGTAGTGATAATAAATTCAATGGTGAGAGATGGTGTAATGTGGGATCCTGAAATGGTTTAAAATTAGGAATTGACACCATAGTCACTT
>NZ_JACJFH010000239.1:0-1190 GCF_014164495.1 Pseudoalteromonas sp. SG41-5
ACAAGGTTTAGCGTCATTAAGAGATATTTGGATCAATATTCATTACGGGAGATGAACCGCCCATTGCGGACCCGCATGATGGGTGGTGTGGGGGCTGGAGGTTAGAGACCTCCGGCTACCCGATTATGTGCCTGCTTCACGCTTCTGCGCCTGCCTCAATTGGTGATAATGTAATATCGGGATAAGACTCGTAATCTCCTTCCCAGTTCTTATCTCCTGGAATTACTTTTATTTCCCGCCAATACTTTACATTGAGAGCTTCATTGTTTCTTTTTTCAGGCACAAAAGTTTGTGGCATACAGCGATTTGATTTATCGGGCAAATGTTGCTCTAAGTTAGCGCGATTGAAATCAACTTCATTTATTTTTGAAGCGACCTCTATAAGTATGATTAAGGACATCAACGCCAAATGAGAATCTTCATATGAAGGAGTTAAACCTTTGTGAATGAAATCATTGCGAGCGAATCTTGCTTTACTCAGGGATGAGTAAAGCTCTTCTTTTATAAATCCTTGCTGATACAGCATTTCAATTTTATGTGCAGAGTTCCATTGTTGAGATTCAATAAATTTACGCCTCTTAGGTATATTTACAGACTTAGCATCTTCAACAATTGTTTCTTTCCAAATAAATTCCAGTATTTGCTCTACACCAATCCATGCATGGGCTAGCGCTTCCCGTAATTGATGCTTCTTATAATATGTAAATGCACCAATAAAAAGAGACGGTGATAACGTGGGCAGCTTAGCTAAAACTTTATGCCCATAATTATAAGCTGAGATCACCTTTTCAGCTTCCAAAACTTCAGGATCTAGTAACCTGATAGAGGCTAATGAACCTGCATCACATTCACCAATAGCATGGTGAAAGTCAGAGTTACTGCTGTGAGTTGAAGAGTGGCGGAAGTAGCCTGTTACATTCATACTCCCTCTCGATACATCTAAAGGTGAGATTGACTCAACATAAACCCCACCTAGGAACACTGATGCAAGAATTCGGTTAACTTCCTCAACAACTAAATCATCATTTTTAAATTCTTCAATAAATGGAAATATTAAGCTTCCATCTGCGTATTCTCATGACTTTGATCACCGATTCTCATCAGCTTTGATCACCTGATTTATCATTTTGTAGAGCCGTTTTTAAATTAGCTTAACTGATCATCATCAGTCAATTTATTTAACTGTTTTC
>NZ_JACJFH010000023.1:0-54857 GCF_014164495.1 Pseudoalteromonas sp. SG41-5
GGCCGCGTAGCGATCCCGCTTTGTCGGAGGTTATAAGCTCAAGTAACAGTAAATCACCATCAAGTATTGGGTGTTTACCGCCATTCATTGAGTTACCTGATGCGCGTGCTAAAAAATGTACTTGTGGGTCGAGCTTGCCCGCGCCAAGTGGCGCGTCCATCAATTCCATATCGCTTTCATCCCCTGTTTTAAAATGCCCACAAGCTATTTTAATATTGGGGAAATACGGCAGCTTTAATGCGTTATCTTGCTCTTTTGTTGTATCGGCACGATCTTTAAACGCTAGCTGAGTCACATTGTCAGCTTGTTGCACGGTATTTTGTTCAGTTGTTGCTACGTTTACTTTTAGCCGTTGGCTGTATTTAGCTAAGCTGTATTCAACCAGTTCTAACACGGCGTTGTTTAGTAAGTCGCATTTTTCTGCGGGTACGTCAAACGTGGCTTTTACTGTGTCGTTTTCTAGCTTAAACCACTGCGTGCCGTCTTTATTTTTATTGGTATAAGCTTTGATTGGGTTTTTACGCCAGTAGCTTTGCCATGTTTGTGAATCAGCGGCAGCTCGCTGCTCTTTGGCTGATAAATCGTGTTGTTTTAAATTTGGATGACGCGCTAATACTTTAGCACTCATGGCTGCAAGCTCTGCAACTGTTGGGGGAATAGCAAAACCATTTAATGCCACATAAGCTTCAAGCAAAATAGCTTTAAAGCATTTGGTCATACTGGTTGTTTGTATGCCCTTATGTAAAAAGTCATAGAACGGCGATAGTTGCTCAGCGCCTTGTTGTGCCTCATCATCAATGTTGTGTGTTTTAGCGATTAACTCAAACCAACTTGTGTAATTGCTGTTTACCTTTTTTATATCCCCATAGTGGTAGTAAAACTCACTTAAGGTAGGTAAATGCCCAAGTTGCTCAGCAAGTTGTGTTATATCTTCAAGAGCAGTGGTGCGCTGCGCCTTAGCAAGTTGTTGCCAAAAGTCGGTGACTTTTAAATCAATATTTATAAAGCAGCCGTTAGCAAGATTTGGCTTTTTAAGCTTTTTTACTACACCACTTGGCGTAGTTTCATGGAGTAACGCATAAGGCTTATTTAAAAAGCTATGGTGGTTACCAATAAAGTCGAGCACCACTAAATGCGTTTTACCTTCTAGCGTACGCAAACCACGCCCTAATTGCTGTAAAAACAGGATTTTAGAATCACTTGGGCGCAGCATTAAAATAGTATCAATGCTGGGTAAGTCAGTCCCTTCATTAAACAGATCAACGGTAAATAGCACTTCAACTTGGCGTTGTTCTAATTGTTTAAGTGCCTCATTTCTGCGTACTTTTGATTGGCTATGTACTGATAGTGCTTTTACACCCGCTTTATTAAACGCATCAGCCATGTAATCGGCATGTTTGGTGGAAATACAAAAGCCTAGCGTACGCTGTTGTTTGTATTGCTGCCACTGTGCAAGCGCATGATCGGCTCGTTTTTGTGTCGCAAATTTGTTTTCTAGTGCTGCAGGATCAAATCGACCATTGCGCCATGGAATGGCTTGGTAGTTTACGTTTTCGTCCCAAATACCATAGTAATGAAACGGCACTAACGTTTTTTGATCAATTCCTTGCGTTAAGTTTCTCTCAAACACTAAATTGTTGTCGCACAATCCTAAAATATCGGCTTGGTCGGTTCGTTCTGGCGTGGCGGTTAAACCGAGTAAAAACTGTGGTTCAAAATAGTTTAATAGCTGACGATAAACACGTGCGCTGGCATGATGAAACTCATCAACAATGATGTAGTCGAACGCCGTTGGTGCAAATTGCTTTAAATGATTACTTCGTCCAATGGTTTGAATAGAAGCAAATAAACAGTCGGCGTTTTTGTCGCGGTGTTTACCGTTATAGAATCCCGTTGAAAGCGGCAGTAGTTCAGCAAAAGTACGCTGTGCTTGTACAAGTATTTCTTCACGATGCGCGACAAATAATACCCGTTTAGCTTTGAATTGTTTAACATCAAACGCGCTTAACCATGTTTTACCCATGCCTGTTGCTAACACTACTAAGCCCCGTTTAAAGCCCTCAGCGCGAGTTTGCGCTAGAGCATTGAGCGCTTCAATTTGAGCTGGCCTTGGTGTTTTAGCTTCGCTTTGTTCAATAATTTGTTCCGCTGTATCGGCATGATTTACCGCTACAAACCGCTGTGTTTTGCGCCTAGCAATGTAGTTATTAATCCATTCATGGCTTAAATTGCTGACAAACTCGTGGTTGAAAATATGATTAAAAGCATTCCGAATACTTAAAAATTGCTGCGCTGCTTGGCTTGTTTTTGGCTGCATGTAATCATGTCTAAAATTCCACTCATGACCTTTAGTAAGTGCGCTGGCGCTAATGTTACTTGAGCCGATAAAGGCACAACCAGACGTAATTTCGCTGGTGTCGTTTGTTTTGACAAAAATATACGACTTCATGTGAAAGCTTTGGTTGCTCTGTGTTTGGTAAATACGCACATCGGCACCACGATCCACTAATACCATTAGCTCTCTGAGCGCATTAGGATGAGTAATATCAAGGTAATCGGAGGTTAACAGCTTTAGTGTTGCGCCACTTTGTAAAGCTTCATTGAGTGGGTCAAATAACAAAGCCAAGCCACTGGGTTGGATAAATGACACTGTGATTTCAATCTCTGTGGCATTATTTATTGCATGTACAAGATTAGGTAATAGCGGGTCATCGGCACCCGTAATAAGCTGCTGCTTATTACTTTGCAATTGGTGCTGTTCGTTAAAGCTATTCATTTATTAATTCGCTGCGCGTTAATAATGCGTTGAGCCACACTTCGCTTTCGCGCTCTGGTCGTTGGTCGACCGTTTGCCATTGTTTTAGTATTTTAAGCTCGGTGTGATGAGCAACTAGCGCGGTTAGGCCGTCTTCATTTAAATCGGTAAATTCGCGACCGTTATGTACGCGTTCTGTATCGCCATATTTAAACGACACATACAAAACCCCGTTTGGTTTTAGGGCATTTTGCAGTTTTAAAAACACCTGCGGAAGTTGGTTTTTTGGTACGTGTAATAAACTAGCGCAGCACCAAATACCATCGTATTGGTTGCTGCAATCAAGCTGCTGAAAGGTTTTAACTGCAACGGCTTGTTGTAAGTAACTACTGGCTAACTTTGCAAGCTCTTCGCTTGCGTCAAACGCGCTTACGGTAAAGCCTTGCAGTTTAAAATACGCAGCGTCGCGGGCAGAGCCGCAGCCTGCATCTAAAATATGGCCGTGGTTAGGGATAAGCGGTAAAAACTCAGCGTAAAGCGCCGACATATCAACATTAAGCGTTGAGTCGCTAAAGCTTTGTGCGTTTTGATTGTAGTAACTGAGTGTTTTATTAGACACTAAATCTACCGCTCCGTGGTTAATTAATAGTACTTAATGATTAGAGCGTTAAGCTTTCATTAAGTTTAACTCTAACCTAACATGAAAATGTATTAAAAACATAGAGTTTTCCGATGAGCACCAAGTACATAGCTGCTAATTAGCAAAAATTAAGAATTTTGTATTGGTTATATTTATTGAGCGAAGGTGCTAGGTTCTAGGGAAGTGACTAGGTGCTAGGGTTTGCCCGCCGTCCGTTATCTTCTCTGTGTAGCGCAGCGCCTCGGTGTTCTCGGTGGTAAAATAGCTTTTAAAACAATCACAGATCGAAAAAGCTGCGAGGTTCTAGGGAGTAACAGGCACTAGGTTCTAGGAAAGTGACTAGACTCTAGGCTGTATTCGTTACTCGTCGCTCGAAGCCCGATATTCGCAGCTCGTTGCTCGCAACTCGTTACCTTCTCTGTGTAGCGCAGCGTCTCGGTGGTAAAATTAATTTTAAGTGATTTATTCACCACAGAGATTAAGAGGCCTGCGCTTTAGAGAAAAACATAAAGAGTCTAATGTAGGTCGTGCTTTAGCGCGTCAATTTTCAACATTAGACATTGTCGCCATAAATGACGACCTACAAGGAAGCGCTAGGATTAGCCCGCCGCTCATTGCCCGAAGCCGGTTTATAGGGTGATATAAGTACGAGGGCTAGATGACAATACAAGTCAAACTAGAGTTAATCTAAACTCTAGTTTGCTTCAATTAAGCTTAAGGTCTACAATTAATAACATTATAAGTATGTAATTGTAGACCAAATGAATAAAGCAGAAAGATTATTAGCAATACTAGCTAGCTCTGTTAAAGCAGGTGGCGGTATTCATACCAGTGCAGAATTGGCTTTTATGATGGCTGAAAAACCCACTCCTGCATTCACTAAGTTTCTGACTGACAATGTTAATAAAGGGCTATTAAGAAGAGTCTGCAATGGTATTTTTGAAAGCACGCTCACGCCACCTGACCCCACCACCGCTATTTATAAAATAGTTAAAAAACTACGTGGCGACGTTTTAAATTACATTAGCCTAGAAAGCCAGCTCAGTTACACTGGCGATATTTCGCAAATATTATTTGATAGGTTAACGGTAATAACGAAAGGTCGTAGTGGCACATTTTCAACTCCGTATGGGGTTATTGAGCTGACCCATACAAAAAAACCAATTGATAAATTTGCGAAAAACCTATATTTCGATAAAAGCATCAAGATGTACCGAGCAAATACGCTGCAAGCGATTGCGGATCTAAAAGCCTGCAATCGCAACGTACACATGCTGGAGAACTAAATGTTAACAGAATATATACGCCAAATTATAGCTGCAAATCCAGAGTACGCTGGCGTCACGCCTGTGATTGAAAAAGAAATTCTTCATCACGACATTATGGCTGCAATGGTAAAACAAGGTGTTATGCCTTCGCTTACTTTTATTGGTGGCACCTCACTTCGTTTGTGCCATAACAGTTCTAGATTATCTGAGGATTTAGATTTTAATGGTGGGCATGACTTCAAGCCAAGTAGTTTCAGTGGCTTAGAAGTTGAAATCCAAAAATACATACAAAATAAATATGAGGTGCAGGTATGGGTAAATAAACCAGCTGAAGATAATCAAGCTAATACTTCATCTTGGAAAATAAGTATCGAAAAAGAAAGTAATCGTCCTGATCTTCCCCGCCAAAAAATGCATATAGATATTTGCGCTATCCCGTCATTTGATATCGAAAAAAGGCCATTAATAAATCACTATAATATTGTCGCGCCAACAGAAGGTTTGCTGATCCCTGTACAATCATTAACGGAAACGCTTGCAGACAAGTTTATTGCATTAGCCTACCGTGCTAGGCGCATTAAACCGCGCGATGTATGGGATATAGTATGGATAAAACAAAGAGGTGTTGCGGTATCTAAGCAACTGATCAATAAAAAGCTTGCGGCCAGGGGTAAAACCAACGAAGACTTTATTGAGGCACTGACTATTCAATTAGACAAGCTACAGCATGACGATGAAGTTCGTAAAGACTTTAATATTGAAATGAGCCGTTTCATTCCAAACCAAATCAAAGAAAGAACAATCGATAACCCTGATTATTGGCCATATGTACAATCAGAAATTAGTACTATGTCACTCTCAATCCTTAATAATGGTATTAAAAATAATAAGTTTGATATGGGGAGCTAACTTTAAGGCCTATAAAAAAGCACCTTAAAGGTAATATTTTGTAGACTGTAAGGAGCTAGGTTCTAGGAAAGTTACTAGGTGCTAGGATGATTACCTTAGACCGCTGCTTTGTCTTCTCTGTGCAGCGAAGCGCCTCGGTGCTCTCGGTGGTAAAATTGATTTTAAATGATTTATTCACCACAGAGGTTAAGAGGCGCTGCGCTGAAGAGAAAATGACGAAAAGACTTTTGATTTAGGGAAGTGACTAGGTCCCGAAGCTCGTGGTTTTATATCTTCTCTGTGTAGCGAAGCGCCTCGGTGAGCTCGGTGGTAAAATTGGTTTTTAAATAATCACAGCTAAAGCTCGTTCCTACAAAATAAAGGCGCTAGGTTTAGGGAAGTGACTAGGTGCTAGGGTGTATTCCGTAGCACGAAATCCGAAGCCGGTTTATAGATCGCGGGGTGAACCCGCTGCTAGGCGATTTAATGTGCATTCCTAACCAGCGTACTGGGTTTTTAACCCTTCACCTTTAGCCTTTAACCTTTCACCTACCTATTTACTTTTTTCTTAGCCAAAACAAGCTGCCTTCGGTGGCTATCCAAGCTTGTTTGCCAAGTGAATTTAGGTATATACCCACTTCTTCTTTACTGCCTGGGCTGTAAAAATGAAACTCCTCAGATTTTAGTTTTTCTTGCCCGGTGAGTATTTTTATAAAATGTTTATTAAGCTGTTTAAGTTGCTTTTTGTATTGCTTGGCTTGGCTAGAGTCACCATGTTTATGAAACTCACTCAAGGCGCGGCTTGCTGTGGCATGAAGTTCTTCGCTGTCGAAGTCGGCTAAAAACGCATCCAGTTTTTGCCACTGTCCTTTAATTACATAGCAGTTCATTAGCCAATGGCGATTAGCTTGATTATCCATGGGGTTTAGTTGCCAAAGCGCTTCAAATTCGTCAATAGCGTATTGTATGTTACCTTGTAATGCGTTGATTTGTGCACGATGCGCTCGTAACATCATATAAGGGCGTGTTTCGTGGATCAGCCAAAAGTGGCCTTGGTTCTGTGCTATGTATTGCTCTGTAATAACACCTTCAAACAGTTCCAGTAACGCTGCTATAGGTTCAAATGCGCTTGGAGTAAAATCGCTAAGGATTGCTTCCATTAATTGATCAATCACTTCGTCGTCGAGCACTTTACCAGCAAAGTCATCGTTGTGGTGTTCACCTGCAAACTCTTCCGCGAATTGTTCGTTAAACGCGGCTTCGTCTTCATCTGTCCAGCTGGGGTCTTCAATAAAACGAATGTTATAAAGCACGTCGGCTACAAAATAGCTGTAGTTCTTTTTATAGGCTTGCGCTAGGCCTTGGTTGTCAGCAAATTTTTTAACTGCTGCTTGTTCAGAGCTAAATGCACTCAGTACTTCGTTTAAACTCGTTAGCAGGTCTTTTTGGTGTTTGTTTAGGCTGCGCTTGTCGATAAATTTAAGTGCTTGTAATGCCCCTTTACAGTAATTAGGCAGTGGCATATTAGCTTTAAGTGAATCGCGGTAGTCACTTTTCGATAGGCTGCATTTAGCGGGCATTTTAAAGTCTTCGGCACTGACTTTATGCATGCTGCTATTGTAATTTTCCATCAGGCTTTCAAGGTACTTTAACTCAGTGTCTGTTGTAAAATTAATGTCACCTAATAGGTCTGACTGCCATTGGCTGGGCATTATTATGTCGGGCAGTAAGCCTAACCCTAAAAAATAACCTTGGATAAAATAGTAATCTGGTTTTTTATCGCTTAATACAGTTAATTTAATGACATCACTGCGTATTTTGGCGGGCGACATAGCTTGTCCTGCTCTTTATAAGTTGGCTCTAGTGTACCAATTGATTTATGGGTTACAAGATTATGGCGCGAAATTTTCGATAAAAACAACGATAGGAAGTTGATTAAGTTAATAACAAAAAACCCAGAGCGGTACGCTGGGTTTTTTGTTATTCGTTGAACTACCAAGTATTTAGTTATTCAGCAACACATTCAGGCCAATCATAGAATAAGCTTGATTTGTTGGCTGTGCGCCATGTTTCATATACGAAGGTGATTTCAGGAATTTCTTTAATGTTAAAAGAAAAATGAAAACCTTCAGATGCTTCTTCGTTACGAATACACGCAACCACAGGCAATATAGTTTTAAATGCAACTGATTTGCCCTTTGCTATTACTTGCTCATTTTTTAGATTTTCGAAACGCGGTGTTAAGCTTGCTAACCCACCATTAATATGGCGCACCTGTAAATTTTCAATGGTGTAATCTGCATCAGTGGCGGTTAATGACCAGCTAATATAACCCTCTTCAAGATAAGGTTTAGAGCTGGCACTAAAGTCATTCGCAAAGGGTGGAATATTCTCATACGGTAATGGATACCATAGGCTTTCATTATCTTCGTTGATGCTACGTAAACGTACACCTGTAGCCTCTGTGAGTGGGTCAACGTCAACGACAAAGTCATACTGCGGCGCATCATCAATTAGGTCTGTTGCAGAATAACGGAATGTATATTTACCTGGCTTTGTAAATACTTGCCCACGGGTATTTGGGCAATCTGCTTCACTTGGGTTGCTAGTAAACTCGCCGCCTGCTGGTGTACTGACAAGCTCTTCATGAGTGAATACTTCATCGCCATCGGCATCAACGGTTACTGGGCGATGTAATAACGACATGCACGGTAAAATTTGATAGTAGTCTTGGCCAGGATTTAAGCGTCCCCAGCTACGCGCCCATACAACGGAACGGATCTCTGGAGCGGTATTGGTAAATTTAGCTAAACCACTGTCTTGTGCATACGCCTTAGCAAATAAGCCACGGTCATCTTCTACAATTAACTGCGCGGTATAAGATCCCGGCACATCGGTGAGCACTTTTGCACGACGGTATTCTTGGCTTTGTGGTTCAATTACCGGTTCGATAGTCGCATTACTGCCATCAGGCTTATCTGTTAACTGCCAATGAAAGGTCAGTGGATCATCATTAGGGTCGCTACTTGATGCATCAAACACTAATGCATCACCCACCAGCACTGACTTTGATTGTGCATCAACGCCGCCAGTTGCAGGTTGACCGTTAACGTTACCTATTTTAGCTTGCATGCTGGCATCAACTGAAATTTGGTTTTCGCCGTCAGAGACAACCATACGTACTAAATAACTGCCGGTTATATCAAGCTTTTGAATCTTTTTACCCATAGGTTTCCAAGAACCAATATCCACTAGCTCTGCAATACTTCCTTGCGGTTTTTCAATAAGCGTAGCTGCAATAATTTGTAACGGCTCGCCTTCTGGATCATAGCCGGTAAAATTAAATTCAGCTCTTAAGCCTACTTCTTGTTCACCAATACTATTAGATGGGTAATAGCCGGTTGCTAATAATTTACCGATCGGTGGGGCATTGCTAGTCGCGTTAGGATCTTTTTTGACGGTAACTGTAACTTCTTTTTCTTCACTTTTTCGGGTGCCATCAAATACAAATAGTATTAATTTATAACTTGCCACAGCTTGTGGGGTAAAACGCACTACAGCCGTTTTTGTACCTGTAAGCTCTGGTAGTGGTACATTTTCGGGATCCGTTGCTGAGCGTGACGGCCATTGCCAGCGATATTGTAGTGGCTCCCCTTCAGGGTCAATGCTGGCTGATGCATCTAAGATAGCTTCTTCGCCTAGGATAATAGTTATGTCGTCGGCTTTAGCCACTGGTGGCGCATTACCTTCTGAAACGCTTACCACAACTTGTTTTGGTTCACTTGCTACGTCGTTATGAGTCACCACTAATTGCAATGTGTAATCACCGGCTAAATCAACAAACAGTGTGCTTTGGCTTTGCTCTGCGTTATTTAAATAACCCGCACTGTCAGTGGGCTTTTCCATAAGCGTCCATTGGTATAGTAATGAATCGGTGCCACCTGCTGGGTTTACACTTTGGCTACCATCTAAACCTACGCTATTAGTGCCTAAATTAACACTATGGACTGAGTCAGTAATTGCGACTGGATACGGGCTGGTTGCGCTTAGCGTGATACGCGCGGCTTCGCTATTATTTGCCCCGTCATTAACAATTAAACTCACAACATAATTGCCTGGTAAATCTGCAGTAAAGTCTGTTGTTATGGTATTGGTGTTGGTGATATTAGCAGTACTTGTTGCTGGTCGTTCAATGAGCTGCCATTGATAAATTAAATCTGTTCCCTCTGCACTTGTACTCGCCTCAGCATTCAGCGTGACTTTTACCGCGCCATCCTTTAGTGAGAATGCTGATTCTACTGGCGATTGCAGCTCAACAACCGCTGTTGGTTTTTGCTCTGTTGTTTGTGTACTGTCTTTGTTATCACTACCGCTACCACAGGCTACCATAGTAAGCGAAAGCCCGACTATGGCTATTGCGCCAAATAGTTTTTTCATTCTTTTGTACTCCTTGCTGATAGGTGTTATCAGTTAAAAATTATAAGTTAGGCTCAGCCGTGCAGTTCTTCCTGGTGCAGGTACTAAACCTAAACTTAAAGCGTCGAGGTAATAACGATCTGTAACATTATCGATGGTAAAATCGAGTGTTGTGTCGTCGTTAAATTTATAACTAGCGTAGATGTCTAAAAGGTTATAACTGTGCCAAAGTACCGGTTCATTAAACCCTGTAGGTGCGTTATAGCGAGGAATTGAGTTGCGCTCTCCCATAAATGTGCCACGCAGCCCAGCTTCTAATTGCTGCTCAAATAAACGTAAGCCAAGGTGAGCACTGGCGTGCCAATTTGGCGGGATCATGTTATTGATATAGCTTTCAGGAAGGCCCCAATCATTACAGTAGTAGCGCACATAACTGCCTACATTACATACTTCAATCTGGGTATAATGCGTGCCGCTAATCTCAGCAACCCAGTATTTTGTGTCGTAGCTAAAATTAAGCTCCCAGCCATTTAAATCTAGGCTGTCAATATTTCGCATTCGAAAAAAATCGTTGAGGCCGCCTTGTTTTTGCTCCCACGCATTGGGTTGCGTACGGGTTAAATAGTTATCAACATGATTTTGGAAATAGGCGAGCTTAAAGCCCACTTTATAGTTATTTGTTAGTAATGAGTCGGTTAAATAATTAAGGCCAATTTCTTGGTTTTTAGCATGCTCTGGCTCTAAAGGGATATCTAAAACGGGGCTGACAGACCAACCAGAGGTACTTTCAAATAGGCTTGGCATACGCAAAGCTTCACTGTGGCGAATATAAAACTGCAGTCCTTTATATGCCTGCCACTTTATAGCAACCAATGGTGCTGTGCCTGAGTGGCTATTTTCATACTGTACTTCTAGGCAACCATCGGCGCCGTCAGACACACAAGCAGGATCGTTGCTAGTAATGGTTACTGGGTTATTATCTTTCGATGAAAAGTGCGTAAAACGCAGTCCCGATTCGAGTGTCCATGCTGTTAAAAACTGCCAATCAATGGCTGTAAAAGCACTAAATTCTTTGCGCCAACCACTGCGCGACCCTGCATAGAACCCTTCGGTTTCAGGGGTGTCGGTATCCATGTCTTCATACTGTGCGGCAACACCATAGCTCAGCGCTAGTTCGCCCGCTGAATAAAACATCATGGTATTACTCACATCAGTTCCAAAGCGCTGATAATCATCGCTGCGAGCAACATTATCGACTATATCTACTGAGCCGACACCAGGGGTATTTAAATGGGTAAGTGCATCGGTATGCCAAAAGTTGGCTTTAAAATCAGCCCAATCATATTTGATTGGCTGCCAGCGATATCGCACTGTGTAAGTTTGATTAGTGACTTCGCTATCGAGCCATTGCCTTGCTTGACCAAAAGAGCGTATTTGCGATGGCATCATTTCGCCGTAGCTGCTGTTATAGCGTATATAACTCATTTCGAGGCTTTGATCGTTGGGCAGCAACACATTGCTTTTTAACAGCCAAGATTCACTAGAAAAATTGGTATTGGGGATGCGTTCATTGGCACGAAACCGCGATGCCCCTTGCATTGACACCGCCGTTTCGGTGTACCAAGCAAGTTTGTCGGGGGCTGCGTAAATTATTTCAGGTGCAGGGCCGTTACTACCTGCATAGTAATTACCTTGCTCGCGCTTAGCATAAGCAGCAATTAGATCGCCCCACTGAAAATGCTTAGCGGCAGCAAAACTGCCTGCATAACTAGCAAACTCAAATAAGCTGGGTCTATCCATGCCCTCCTCAGGAGCAAAGCGCTCTGGCATTATGTACTGCTCAGTACAATAACTCGAAAAGCGACACTGTGAACGATAGGCATTGCGTGGTAAATAATACCCTGCGTATGTACCTGGCTCTGGCGTATTAGCGCTATTACCTATGGCGCTAACACGTAATCTAAACCCGCTGAGCTCACCCTCTTTAACAATATCATCAGCCGACAATGTACTAACGCTCACCAAGCCACCTGTCGCCCCAGTGCCATCAGCACTCATGATAGGACCTTTACTGATTTTAAGTGAGCCAATCAAATCGGGATCAATGTAACTGCGGCTCGATACACCAGAATAGCCGCGATACACGGTGGTTTCTTGACGACTACCATCTATCACTACAGGTACTCGTCCTTGGCCTTGCATGCCACGAATATTAACATCAAGCCCGCCTGAGTTACGGTTTTCGCTGATCAAAACACCGGGTGTACCTTGAAATATATCGCCAACACTGGTTCCTCTAAAGCGTTCAATATCTTGCTGGGTAATTAGGTTTACTGATGCGGCTTCGGTATAGGTTTGATCTTTTAGATCCCTATTGCGACTTTGCACATTAATGGTATTTAGCGTGATCAAATCTTGGGTGGTTTTTTGTTGCACTAGCCATGCGCTATTACTAACAGGTAAAGCTTGTAGATTGGTATTGCTTAACAGCCTTTGTAAGGCTGCCTCTATGGTCATTTCATCGGTTATTGCAGCGACTGAAAAACCACCGACAACACGCTCTTCAAATGATAAAGTCACACCCGCTTGGCGTGAAAATAAAGTCAGTACATCACCAAGCTGGCCTGCGGGAAGATCAAATTTGATCATTTTTAATTGTGATGTTGCAGATACTTGTTCAGCTAAACTTGCTGAAGGGGTAATCACCAACAAACCTGTGACTACGATGAGTAAATTTAACGCTGCGCGGGGCATAAATGGTTTCCTATTTCTTTAATGCATACTTATATGACGCATGAAAATAGTAATCCCGTAACTCTAAATGATAATTATTTTATATTTTTTCCTGATGAACTAAATAAACATAGTTATGGGCGAATTTCGGCCCACCAACGGGTTCTGTAATGCACACTTGCCCGAGCGCTACGAGCGACTGTTTTAAGGATCAGGTGAGTGTCATTTAACTGAAAAACGCCGGAGACAAGGTAGTCATTTAAACTGGGGGCAATTTTTACAAAACCACGGTGATAACGAGATAGTTCAGCTAAAAAAGAATTGATTGACATATTTCGCACTGACAACAGCCCTGCTGTCCAACTACTGTAGTCAAATATATGATTGTCTAACTGTTGCATTGAATTTACGGTAATTTTATATAGCTCGCCAGCCTTGATCGCCTGATTGGTAAATAAGCCGTTTGCTTGCGCGAGCTTAACACTGCCTTGCATAACTTGAACTAAAGCATGATCGGCTTCATTACGCACAAAAAATTGTTTGCTGTCACAAAGTAAAGTTCCGTGCTGTAACGCCACCTGCACAGGCTGCGTATTAGCTGAAGCTATAAATTGCATTTCTCCTCGGGTTAAATGAATGTATCTATTGTGAGCATTAAAATTCAGTTCAACAGTGCTGTTATGATTTAACCAAAGCTGGCTATTATCGGCGAGCGTAAATAATTGCCGTTGATTGGTAGTTGCGTGATCTGCGTTAAGGTATTGCCATGCCCCCTGTTTGTCTGCCAACCAGCTTACACTGGCAAGCCCTAGTGTGGTTCCAGCGATCCTTTTTAGCGCCTGGCGACGACTCATGCTTTGTATATCATGATCGGTTTTTTTTAAGGTCATGTGAGCAATACGACCATTTTTTTTACTCACCCCGGCAAATGCAGCCTCCATGTTTTCTATCCGTTGCCAGGCTAATTCATGCATCGGATCGGCAAGCCGCCATCGCCTATATTCAGCCATATCTGCAGACTGTGCGTTGCCCGACTCTAAACAAATACGCCACGCAATCGCTTGCTGTACGACTTGTTCTGGTAAAGGTGTTTTTTGTGCACACGTATTATTCACAATCGCTTACTCTATATCACAGTATGTAAGGGTGTAGCACTCTAACATCGCTTTCGCCATGTATTTTTCAATAGATGATAGGCTCACCTTGAGTTGCTTTGCGACTTCTTTATAACTGAGCCCGTCGAGTCTAACCATTAAAAATGCTGTTTTTTCGATTGCTCTCAAACCACTCAATAATTTATCTATTTGCTCTAGTAAACTAAGCAGCTGTAGTTGCTCTTCAGGCGAAAAATAGGCTGCTTCTGGCATGCTTCCTAAAAATAATAAATAGTTTTCTTCTAGAACTTTGCGACGAATGTTATCGGTTACTAAGTTTCCGGCAACTTTTGTAAGCCATGCTCGCGGGCTTTGTATTTCGTTATACAAAGAGGGCTTATTAAGTAAACGCATAAATGTATCTTGAGCAAGATCTTGTGCATTATCTTTGTTGTAGGTACGTCGAGCGATCCAGCGAACAAGCCACTCATGGTGTTCCTGGTAGAGCGCATTAAACCCTACTGAGTTAGCGGTAGTGCTAGTCAAAATTTAACTATTCCTGTAGCATATTTACCGCAAGTATAAATGATTTTCATTCCCATTCAAGTTAATTTGGGTATTCTGCAAACATTATTAATAAAAAATTTATTATTCTTTTGATGAAAATCGGATCTCGTTCGGCATTAGTTATATAGCCAATAATTTGTCCATCAAAACGATGCGGCATATTGATCTAGTATGTTGGTGTTACATCGCCACATTTACAAATTACGTAAAAATTAGGGAGCAAAATGTTTATAAGAACTATGTTATTTGTGTGTTTAATGGGTGGTGGAACGTCTGCGGTTCACGCACAACAAGCGGCGCCGTCAACAGCCTCCAAAGTAGAAGTTACAGGTAATGCTGTTACACCAGAGGTGAATACAAATACGCTATCAGCTAAATCTTTAACCGTAGGATCTGACCTTGATACAGACACCAATACCACGGTTAGTGTTGACGAGGCGGCTTTTGATCAACATGACTTATCGCCAATCGGCATGTACAAGGGCGCTGATGTGGTTGTGAAGAGCGTAATTATCGGGTTACTTTTAGCATCGTTAGTCTCATGGGCTATCTGCATATTCAAATCTGTACAGTTAAATATTACTAAGCGAAATGCCAAAAAATTGCTTAAACATTTAATTCAAAGTGAAAGTTTTGCAAAGGCCAACCACACTTTATTACTACAACAAAGTGATGCCTTAACACTCCTAAAAGCAACCCAACATGAGTTACAACTAACTGGCGAAGGACTTACTACTGACGAAGGCTTAAAGGAGCGATTAGTCGCGCGTTTAGAGCGTGTACAAGCAGCGCTAAGCGCAAATATGAATCAGGGTACAGGCATATTGGCAACAATAGGCTCTGTTGCACCGTTTGTCGGTTTGTTTGGTACGGTTTGGGGCATTATGAATAGCTTTATTGGTATTGCTAAAACACAAACAACTAATTTAGCCGTAGTCGCCCCTGGTATTGCAGAAGCTTTATTAGCAACGGCTCTGGGGTTAGTTGCAGCGATCCCAGCCGTTATTATGTACAACCATTTTTCTCGTGTAATTGGCAGTTACAAAGCACAGTTAGCCGATATTCTGACAGCGATCATGATACTCGTGAGCCGAGATCTTGACCGAAAGCACCCTGATGCAAAACACATAGCCTACCTACTTAACGATGAAGACGCTGCAGATGCAGTATCTAAAGAGCTTTAAAATGGCATTTAGTAGTAACCGTACCGATAGCGATGAATTACAAGAGCAGCATGAGATTAACGTCACTCCGTTTATTGATGTGATGCTGGTGTTGCTAATAATTTTTATGGTGGCGGCCCCATTAGCCACTGTCAGTGTGCCAGTTAAGTTGCCTGCTGTTGCGGCACCAACCCAACCGAAAAGTGATGATCCAACTTACCTTACTCTACAACAAGACCTTACTTTAATACTTGGCGAGGGAGATAAAATAAACCAAAAAAATTTGGCGCAAGCACTAAAACAACATGGTATTGAAACACAGCAGCAAATTTTGATTCGTGCAGATAGCAAAGTTGAATATGGTCAGTTCATGGCATTAATGAATCAATTAACTAAAGCCGGCTACTCACAAGTTGCTTTAGTCGGTCTTGAACATGAAACGGATGTTGCCCAGTGAGTTTATTAGCAGGAAACGATACCAGCGCTTCTCGCTTGGTGCGTTGGCATGTTGTAGGCGCTTTTTTTATCGCCGCGATGCTTCATGCCGCCATTGCGGGTTATTTTTTAATGCCGACAGAGCATAACAATATCGTACCCATGCAAGCTTCACCGCAGGTGTTTGAAGTCAATATTGTGGCAGCCCCCAAAGCGGAGCCATCGGCACTTCCTGTCGGACCTGCGCAACAAGAGTCAGCACCAGTAAAGCGGCAGGTAAGCAAGCCGACAACAACAATAGATAACCCCTTGGTAAAGCCATTACTCGAAAGCAAATCTGACTTTACCATTAGCGATAAACAACCTGAGCCAGCACCAAGTAAACCAGTAGAGAAATCTAATCAACAACAAGAGCAAGATCCACAACCGACTCCGCTGCCTGATAACACCAGCATAACAGGAGCCAGTGAACACTTGGTAGAGCAAAGTAGTGCTCCTTTGGCTATTCCAGTGAAAGAGTCAACAGTCGCATCTGGTCCGGTAAAAGGTGCTTTAAGTGAACAGCAAAGTACAGCTAAACAACTATGGCAAAGTGCTATTCAGATCCACCTAGAACGAAAAAAGCGCTATCCACGAATGGCAAAGTTAAGGCGCCAACAAGGTGTTCCTTGGGTGAGTTTTACCATGGACAGAGCAGGTAATATTTTAGATGTCACATTATTTAAAGCAAGCGGAATAGCTGCATTAGATAATGAGGTCATCGAATTAGTTAGACGTGCTGAGCCCTTGCCCGTCCCTCCAGAAGAAGTTACAGGGAACCCAATAAAAATGGCCGTGCCTGTGGCATTTTTTATTCATTAACAGCTACTTGCTGTGCTTATTACGAATTACTGAAATATAAAACTAAGGACATACAATGATTGCAGACCAACATGTTAACAATGAGATTAATACGCCTTCATTAACAACACTATTTAAACTCAATACCACGACTATTCACGATAACCTTGATAAAACGATTATGACTAAGCGACCGTTTGCAAGTTTAGACCGTTATGCTTTATTTTTAGAAGTTCAATATCGATTTCATTTGGCTATTGCCCCTCTTTATAGCGATACTAATTTAAGCCGCTTAGTGAGCGATCTGCCAACACGGCAGCGCCTAAGCCATCTTGAACAAGACTTACGCGATATTAACGTCGATCTGAGTGAAGTAACAACCAGCGTTAACTTAGTGCCGGTTGACTACCCAGCCTCACTGGGTTGGCTTTATGTATCAGAGGGGTCTAATTTAGGCGCTGAGTATTTATTAAAAGCAGCAAAACGTATTGGCTTATCAGAAGAATTTGGTGCCTCGCATTTAGCACCAGCAACAATTGGCCGCGGGCAATCATGGCAAGATTTTACAACGGCTTTAAATACGGTTGAATTAACTAAAGAACAACAGACACTCGCAATTAATGGCGCTCGCGATGCTTTTAGTTTGGTTCGTAGTGCTGTTGATTGTGTATTTGTTTAAGTAAAGCGTGAGCTGCAAGTGCATTAAAATTAAGCGATAAAGTATGAAGCGTACAGGTAAGAAAAACTCGATGTTAGTTATTAGTAAATTTAAGCAAGTGACTTATTTATTAAGTGGCTTCGTGTTAACCGTAATGGGGATTGTCGGTGCTTTTTTGCCGATAATGCCAACAACAGTATTTCTTATTGGTGCTGTTTTTTGTTTTAGCCGTTCATCAAAGCGCTTTGAATCTTGGTTAATTAATCACCCTCGCTTTGGTAAAACACTAATCAATTGGCAAGCCCATGGCGCTATTTCTAAGTCGGCAAAAGTAATGGCCAGTTTAGGTATGGCTGTTGGGTATGGATTATTTTACCTAAGCGCGCAACCTTCTTTATTACTGGCAACTGTTGTCGCGCTTTTTATCGGTGGCAGCGCATATTACGTTTTATCTCGCCCCTTACCACCAAAAGACTGCTCGTGATGGTTGCCACTTAATTAGGCGCGAGATTGATAACCTCGTGCCTAAGTAAAAACAGAGGGAGTTAAGGTATCCAGTCAGCGCTAGCTTGTTAGCTACAGCTAAGTAAACAACTCACCTTTAAGCTGGTCCTCAGGCAGTAGCGGTTTAAGTTACCCTGTCACCAGAATATTTACTCAACAATGACCGTATTCTTTACGAGCAAATTGTTTGAGTATCATGCTAAAACTCTGAGTTTTATCAAATATAGCTAGCTCAGGCTCAGTGGAAAAGTAAAAGTGACGGTAATACCTTGCTCTGGCTGACTATGTATTTTTACATCGCCCTGAAGAGCTTGGGTGGCAAGGTTATAAACAATCGCCATACCTAAACCGCTGCCGCCATTGCCACGAGTGGTGGTAAAAAAGGGTTCAAACACACTTTGTAATACGTCCTTGCTCATACCGTGGCCGTTATCGCTATAGCGTAATGTGTAAGTGTGTTGCTGGGTATCTAGGTGAACGGCTATATTGATATGATTATCTTCGCGATCTTTAAAGCCATGCACACAGCTGTTACTCACCAAGTTCATAATAATTTGGCTTAAAGCCCCCGACACTGTGATAAGCGTTAATGCTTTGTCGCACTCAATTGTGGTGGTTACTTTGTGGCTGCGGGTTAATGGGGTGAGACTATGTATTGTATTAGCTAAGTAGTCATTTAACTTCACGGTGCTAATATCAAGAGAAGATTGATCGACCACTGTTTGTTTAAAATTACAGATCAATGCTGCGGCTCTATCAAGATTACTACTGGCAATGATTAAACACTCATTAATATGCGCGACAAATTTTTGCAAATTGCTTTTCGATAATGTGTTGTCATTTAGCTGTTGAGTTAGTTGTTTAAGATTATCTGTTGCCGAACTATTGGCGGTAACGGCATACCTATTGGCGTGTTTACTTCATGGGCAACACCTGCCACTAGGTTTCCTAATGCGGCCATTTTTTCCGCTTCAATTAGCTTTTCTTGGGTACCGGTTAACTCTTCCAATGTTTTTTGTAAGGTATTCGTTCGCTCAATCACCCGCTCTTCTAGGCGATGATTGGCAACTTCTAATTGTTGCTTAACTAAACGACTTTCTTGCGCCGACAATGCGCGGCCATAAAGATCAGCAAGTCCACTCAAAAAAGTGCATTCATCATCCTCCCATTGCCTAAAACTGCCAGTATGTTCACAACAAAAAATACCGATCATTTCTCCTTTGAATCGGATCGGTGCATCCAACATTGATTTTATTCCTAAAGGCGTTAAATAATGCTCTGAAAATTCAAAGGTAGCGGGATCAGTATGCGCATTATTAGCAATGATCACGCGCTGAGTATCTAACGCAGAAAAATAAGCCGGATAGTTCTCACGTGATAATATGAGGCTTTGGTTTACATTGTTGTTCGCGCGGTCAAACAGTAACTGACAATGACACTCGGTATTATCTTTATTAAATAACCAGATGCTAGCACGCGTATTATTTAAGCCATCAATAATGGCATTTACAATTAATTGTTCTGCAAGCTCTATATAGCCATCATCTAACGCTGATGAAGTAGACACTTTATAAAGTAATTGCACAAGCTGTTGCCGCATTGAATACACCTTCCCCAAACTATGGTCATCAATTTAGTTTAGTTGATGAAATTAAATCCTACCTCAACAATTATAATGCTTTAAATATTAAGACGTTGTTCAGATATGTTTGGTTATTATAAACACTCACTCCTGTTGATATCCCTGACGACTTTATGTTGTTTAAGCAGTTTTACCAGCTCTTTTTAGAGCTGGTTTTTTTTGCCTGTTTTTAATGGCTTCATTTTCTTCCATTACAGCAATGCAGCGATTACCAAGCACACAGCAGTAAAAACAACCTCGAAAGATCAACCCACCCTAGTTACTAATAGGTAGTCATGTTACAGTTTCAGTAATTTACTTAGCACTTTAATTTATCGACTAGGCAGTAGTATGCGTCATTATTTTGTATCAATTTTACTTCTTTTTGCCACTTTAGTGGCAGCTCAGGCACAGGCACAAGAGTCTCGCGCTGTACCCAACCTGCAACAGCAAAAACAGGCACTCAAAAAACTCCAAGAGCCGATGTACAGACCCTTGATGGAACGCTATATTCTTGATGAACTTAAAGCAGTACGCCAAGATCAGCAAAAACTACGTGAAGACGTTACCAAACAAGTCACTCATGCTCAGCTTGATACCGCTGATCGCGCACTGACTTACACCACAGATACAATTAATAATGTATTTTTTATCATCACTGCCACAGCCTCTATTTTGGTACTGGTTGGTTGGAACTCGTTACGTGATGTAAAAAACAAAGTAGAAGATATTGTAAATACCCGTGTCAGCGTGATCACCAATGAATACGAAGCACGTTTGAATACATTTGAAGAAAAGCTACGCGAGCGCTCTGAAGAAATCTTAAGTAACCAACAAAAAATATCTGTTACCAATGAAGTCCACTCTTTATGGATGCGTGCAAATTTAGAAAGCGATATAGCCAATAAGATCGAAATATTTGATGAGATTTTAAAACGTAAACCCGAAGATGTTGAAGCTATCGCTTATAAAGCAGATGCATTACTAGAGCTTAATGAAACAGCTCAGGCGATAGAGTTGTGTAACCAAGCCTTAGATATAGACAGTGACTACGGCTACGCTTATTGGCAACGTGCATGTGCCTATGCGTTGACGCATAAACACGCTGATGCGTTGGCCGATATTAAAATGTCGTTGGAGTATTCACCAAACTTACGTAATGAGCTATTGCATGAAAGTGCATTTGCCAGTTTGCACGACAATAGCAGCTTTAATGCGATTGTATCTGGCGACAATGATTAGCGTTCTAAGAAGCTTTCTATTGCTTGAGTGAGTAGTTCATCGAGTTGCTCCTCAAACTCATCTTTGTTGGTTTTAAAGTGCGCTAGATATGCCTGCGCATGCTGATCAGATAACAGCCGAGCATTAATACTGTATTCGCGCTCGGCTTTAGTTTTATCAAACCGCGGGGTAAAGTGGTACAAAGCAAAATAAGGGGCAACCAATTGCTGATTAGCATAATCGCAAAAGCGTTCAATTGTTTGCGCACCTGTTGGTCCTAAACAGCCAGGCTCTACACGATAAAGTAACTTAATTTTTTTATCATCACTAATGTCCATACTCGTCGCGGCCCCTTTATTTGCCTATATAATCTGCCTATTAATGCTCTATCTAAAAAAGAGCACTTTAGTTATTTTGCCGTTTTCAACTTGATAGCTAGAGATTAACTCCCCGCGCTTATCAACTACATTTGGATCTGTTGAACAGGTTTCTGACAGTTCATGATCGATAACGATATTACCGTGTACAATGCGTTTAATTGGGGATGATTTTATACACTTTAATTTTTTAAACATTATCCCGTAACGGGCAATCAGTTTTTCTTTGCCCTTAAACAGTAACTCATTTGGAAAGGCATAAAACTCTACATTTTCATCATACATACTAATAAATGCGTCGATATTTCTGGCGTTGTACGCCATAATTAATTGCTCGATAACGGCTAACGATTCGCGTGACTGTTTGGCTTTAACTTGTTGCTTGAGTGTTAGCGCTTCTTTAGCTTGGATCACCGCTTGCTCTGCTTGTGCGACTGCAAGCTGTTTTTCTTGTTGCGTTTTAGGAAGCTCAGCAGGTTTTGCCGCTTCGGTGCCAAGTACCTTACTGGTATCAACTTCAGGCTCGCTTGGTTTGCTGGTGTCTGTTTTAATTGGCTGTGTTGGTTCAACATTTACAGGTTCAGCTGATTGCTCATTTTGCGGGGTTAAAGTGATCACCGCAGGGCTATCTTGTAATTCAACCTCAGTTGATTTAGCTGGGGCTTTACTCTGCACTGACTTTTCTTCACCAGCGCTAGTGTCAGTCGTTTTTACTGCAGCAGGTAATTCAGCTGCTTTTGTTTCAGTTTTAGTCGGTGGTTCAACTACTTCAGCTGCAGTTGCTAATAATTGCCACGCAAGTAACAAACTTACTAAAAAAAATAACGGTTTCATACTGTTCCTGAGTAATTTAAGAAACTCTAAAATAACAAAATTTACCGGATCGCGATAGCTTTTTACCAATACTGCTCAACGGTGATTTGCCCAGGCTCCCGACGACGATTGCGAGTGTAGCCTTGTGCGGTTAATAATGCGCTGGTGTCTTTAACCATTTGCGGATTACCGCAGATCATAAATTGACTATTTTGCGGGCTAACTACACTGTCACAATGCTTAAATAGAGTGCCATCGGCGATTCGATCAGTAATGCGCCCATCTAAGCCGACAATTGCCTGCTCGCGACTCACTACGGGCAGATAACTCAATTGCGGATACTGCTGCTGCAACTGCGCGATTTTTGCTTGATAACTTAAATCTGTATTCAAGCGCACACCATGCACTAAGGTAATATGCTTAAACTGCTGCCACACATCAGGCTGCTCTAAAATGGATAAAAACGGCCCAATTGCGGTGCCGGTACTAAGCATAAACAACTGTTCACTAGCGGGAATTTCATCAATAGTAAAAAATCCACTGGCGCGGCTTTCAATCATCACTGTATCGCCAGGTTTAAGCTTGGCTAATTGTTGTGATAATAAGCCATCGATTACATTAATTAGGTAAAACTCTAAATCGGGAGAGCTTGGTGCATTTACGTAAGAATACGCTCGTGCAATACGTTTTTCATCCATCATCATAGAAAGCTTAGTAAACTGCCCTGCTTTAAACGGCTCCACATCGGCATTCACAATTAAACTAAATAACGTATCAGTCCACCAAACAATATCTTTAACACTCGCTTCAACCCAATTAGACACAATTAACACTCCTTAATTATTGCTTTGTATAACAGTGGCAAGAGTGCACAGCATTGTCAATGTTTGCGAGTTTGCATTCACTTATAAGGAGTGCGAGTTTGCGAGTCTCGCTAACTTTTCCCCACAAAAAAAGCCGCTTAGTTTAACTAGGCGGCTTTGGAGGTTAGTCTCACTGTATTTGGGCGTGTCTCCAAACGAGTGAATACGTTACCAAGGAACTTGTTGTTTATTACGCTTCGATTGACTCAAGCGCAATTTTAACCATTTCATTGAAAGTGCTTTGACGCTCTTCACTTGGGGTTGCTTCACCGGTGATCACGTGGTCACTTACGGTAAATAATGCCATGGCTTTTGCGCCATATTCAGCAGCAACACCGTATAAACCGGCTGTTTCCATATCTACCGCTAACATACCTAGTTTATCAAGTTCTTGATAAAAGCTGTTATCGGCTTGATAAAATGTGTCGGTGGTAAATACGTTACCCACTTTCGCTTTAATACCTAGCTCTTTTGCTGCATTAACGCCGTTTAATAGTAAATCAAAATCAGCAATTGCTGAGAAATCATAACCACGTACACGCGCACGGTTTACATTTGAATCTGTGCTTGCGCCTTGTGCAAAAATAACGTCACGAATTTTAATGTCGCTACCAATACCACCACAGGTGCCGATACGAATAAGGTTTTTAACGCCATAGCTGACGATTAGTTCGCGTGCATAAATCGACATTGATGGAATGCCCATACCAGAACCCATGATGCTTACTGGTTTACCTTTATAAGTGCCAGTAAAACCATACATGTTACGAACGCCGGTTACTTTTACAGCATCATCAAGAAAATTTTCAGCAATGTATTGCGCACGTAATGGATCACCCGGCATTAATACCGTTTGTGCAAAATCGCCATTATTTGCGTCAATATGTGGAGTACTCATTATTCGTTTCCTTTTACTTTTAGCGCGTTAAGCTTATCAATAAAGCCATCGCCATATTCAAGTGCAGGTAAGTTAAACCACTGGGCAAGTGTTTGACCTATGTCTGCAAAACTAGCACGTTCACCAAGCGGGGTATTTTCAAGCCCTACCTGATAAGCAAGTACAGGCACATATTCGCGGGTGTGCTCACTGCCCGGGAATGTTGGATCACAACCGTGATCCGCCGTAATAATTAGTACGTCGTCGGCTTTAAGCTGCTTAAGTATCGTTGGTAAGTAATCGTCCAACTGTTTAAGCGCTTTTGCATACCCAACAGGGTCGCGGCGATGACCAAATTTTTCATCAAAATCAACTAAGTTAGTAAATATCAAACTGTGATCTGGCGCTGATGCCATTACCTCAGTGGTTTTTGCTAACAAGTTTTGTAAGCCTGGGGCTTTGTGTTTTTGGGTGATCCCTTGATGCGCATAGATGTCAGATATCTTCCCTATGCTAATCACTTCACCACCGTCATCGGCTAGTTTGTCTAGCAATGTTGGCGCTGGCGGTAACACTGAATAATCTCGACGATTGCCCGTTCTGGCAAAGTCTTGATTATTGGAACCCAAAAATGGCCGCGCAATCACTCGTCCTATGTTCATTTCATCAAGCAGCGCCCGTGTGATTTCGCAGACCTGATAAAGTTTTTCTAGACCGAAAGTTTGTTCATGCGCGGCTATTTGAAACACGCTATCAGCTGAGGTGTAACAGATTGGTTTACCTGTTTTTATGTGCTCTTCACCTAGCTGTTCTAAAATCGTAGTACCCGAGGCATGGCAATTACCTAAAATCCCCGGGATACCGGTACGAGCAATCAGCTCGTCAATTAACTGTTGTGGAAAACTCGGTTGTGTTTTAGGGAAATATCCCCAATCGAATAACACCGGTACACCGGCCATTTCCCAATGACCTGATGGGGTATCTTTACCGCTAGAAAGCTCTTTAGCGTAACCCCAAGCAGCAATCGGTGTTTGGCGGTCGCTAACAAGGCACGGTTCGTTGCCTGCAGCTTCACATGCATCAACTAAACCTAATAACGATAAATTAGGTAGTGATAGCCGTTCGCCGGTTTCTTCAAAGTATGCTTTAAGCAAATGTGCAAAAGTGTTTGCGCCCACGTCGCCAAACTTATCAGCGTCTGGTGCTGCACCTATGCCTAGGCTATCTGCCATTAATATAATTGCTCTTGCCATACTCACCTCGATTATCCAATGTAGCTACTTTATATTTTTGTGCTTTTTAACGTACAGGACATAAGTCCTGTTTCATAAAACCTAAACATTATAAATTTCACCCCTTAAAGCGAAGCAAGAGAGATTATTCGTGTCTTTTTTGCTATTGTGATCTACCAACAATGTATCCTTCTGTGTGGATGAGAACTTTAGTGACACGAACAATAATAGCCATTGCTGGCGCTTCTGCGTCTGGCAAATCTCTTTTTAGCCAAACAATTTACAATGAATTGGTAAATGAGCTTGAACCAGGCGCCATCGCCGTGATTGAAGAAGATGCGTACTATAAAGACCAATCGCATCTGCCGTTTGATCATCGTACGCAAACGAATTACGACCACCCTGATGCGTTTGAACATGAGTTAATGTGTAAGCATTTAACACAGTTACGTGATGGCGAAGCGGTAGAAGTACCTACCTATGATTATGCGCAGCATACTCGCAGTGACAAAACACGCACTGTGATGCCAGCAGAAATTCTCATAGTTGAAGGGATTTTATTGCTTAGTGATAAAGCGCTACGTAAAGAATTTGATATCAAAGTGTTTATTGATACACCGCTTGATATTTGCCTGATGCGCCGTATGCAACGTGATATGGAGCAACGAGGCAGAACATTACAGTCCGTTGTTGAACAATATCAAGCTACTGTGAGACCGATGTTTTATCAGTTTATTGAGCCTTCAAAGCACAAGGCTGATTTAGTGGTTACACGTGGTGGTATGAATCGTGTTGCGATTGATATAATTAAAAGTAAAATAAAATATTTACTGCAAAAATAACAACGGGAATAAGCAAAGATGACAACATTTATGAGCTTAGTCGGCATGTGTATGCTGCTAGGCATTGCATTTGCGGCTTCGACAAATCGCAAAGCAATTAGTTTAAGAACTGTCGGTATCGCTTTTGCCCTGCAATTTATAATTGGTGGTTTTGTCCTGTTTTCAGACGCAGGCAAAAATGCATTAGTTGGCATGTCAAAAGCCGTATCATCGGTAATTGGTTTTGCAAATGACGGAATAGCATTTTTATTCGGTCCGCTTGCTAGCCAAGATGCCTTAGGGTTTATTTTTGCCGTACAAGTTTTACCCGTTATTGTGTTTTTCTCTGCATTGGTTGCAGTGCTTTATCACATTGGCATTATGGATTGGATAATAAGAATATTAGGCGGTGGTTTACAAAAGCTATTAAAAACCTCACGCACTGAGTCGCTCTCAGCGACTGCGAACATTTTTGTTGGCCAAACAGAAGCGCCGCTGATTGTAAAACCATTTATAGCAACCATGACTAAGTCAGAGTTGTTTGCTGTTATGGTGGGTGGTTTAGCCACCGTAGCAGGCTCAGTTATGGCCGGTTATGTGATTATTGGTGTAGAGCTTAAGTATTTAATTGCCGCCAGCTTTATGGCAGCGCCAGGTGGTTTTTTAATGGCCAAGATGATTGTGCCAGAGACCGAAACACCTAAAGATACTTTAGCCGACTTAGATGATATTGAAGATAAACCAGTTAATGTGATTGATGCTGCGGCATCAGGGGCAGCAAACGGTATGCATTTAGCACTAAATGTAGGTGCAATGCTATTAGCATTTGTTGCTTTAATAGCTTTATTAAATGGTTTGTTTGGCGGCATTGGAGGTTTATTGGCTAGCATCGGCGGTTGGTCAATTAACTTCAGTCATTTATTATATAAAACTGCTGGTGACTGGGAGGTAATAGATGGAATCGCAAGTTTATTTAACTCCATTGGTGATTCGCTAAATAGCACGGGTGCTTGGATAAGCTCTTTAACGTTACAAATGATTTTAGGTTATATCTTTGCTCCGGTTGCCTGGTTACTTGGCGTACCGTGGAGTGAAGCAGTTATAGCCGGTAGCTTTATTGGTCAAAAAATAGTAGTCAATGAGTTTGTTGCTTATTTAGACTTTATGAATTATCGCGATACGTTAAGTGCGCACACACAAGCGATTGTCACATTCGCGTTATGTGGGTTTGCTAACTTATCATCGATAGCCATTTTACTAGGTGGATTAGGCGGTATGGCGCCTAGTCGGCGAAAGGATATCGCACGCTTAGGGCTCAGAGCAGTGTTAGCAGGATCTATGGCTAACCTTATGAGCGCCGCAATTGCAGGTTTTTTCCTCTCGCTAGCTTAGAAACTTTGAGATGAACCTTAGTTGCAAAACAATAGGATAAGCCTTTAAGGGGTTAAAGACTTATCTTACTTGAACGATACTTCACAAAGGGCCTTTATGGCCCTTTTATCGTTTTTAATTCACTGTTTACTTTCATAATACTTTTCCTAGTTATTGCTATACTCAAAGTTCTATCGTCAAAAAGAGAAAATAAATGCGGCTATTTATTAATCTGCTACTTCTTTGTATCAGTGTCCATAGTACTGCAAATCAAAACTTAATGGTTGTGACCGAGTTGTCACCGCCGAATCAAGTTTTGCTGAATAATCAGGTAACTGGTTATAGTACTGAGTTAGTAAATATGATTATTTTAGAGGCTAAGCTCAATGCCCCAATCAACATGTACCCTTGGGCACGTGCTTATAAAATGGCGGTTAATAATAGCAACACCTTAATTTACAGTATGGCACGCACTACGGAGCGCGAAACACTGTTTCATTGGATTGGGCCAGTAGCACAGTTTGAAATGGGCTTTGTAAAACTCTCTGAGCGCAGTGATATTAACTTTGATAATACAGAGCAAGCCAAGCAATATAAAATTGCCGTACAGCGCCATGACCTTGCATCGCAAGTATTAGTAAAACGTGGTTTCGAAGTATTGCTGACCACTGATATTCAAAAGTCATATCAGTTACTACTAGCAAGAAAAGTTGATCTGGTAGTAGACGATGCTAATTATCTAGCTTCAATGAGTGAGCAGCTAGCGATCAATGCTAACGCACTGACGTTCGTACATGCCATAGAAGGACTGGCAGTAGCTGGTTACTTAGCTGCAAATATTAATACTGATGAAGATATTATAAAGGCACTGCAGCAGGCTTTTTTAAAGGTTAAAAATACTGAAAAATACCGTCAATTAATAACGGCTAATTAATTAGCTATTTTACATAACGATGCCGATAAGCATCAAAGTTATCCACCGCTTTGAGTTTTTCTAACTGCTCATTGAAGCGCTCAACTATCTCGATAGGCATCTCTTTATTAAAAACTAAATAATTACCCTGTAATGTATTTACTGGCAGCTCAACAAGTTGGACGACTTCTTTACCACCGTGACCAAATTGCTGTAGTTGGTAATCTAAGGCAAACTCTGAGCCGAGTATTAAATCAATTTTGTTTTTAAAAAATAGGTTCATATACTCATAGTGATGAGCTACTTTCAATAGATTTTTATCTTGTTTGAAGCCAATACTCTCCACTAACCCCTCATAAATATTGCCCCTAACAACCCCTAAAGTATATGCACTAACCTGAGTAATATCAGTTGGGTTAATGTGTTTGTTATCACGAAGGCGATAAAAAAATGTACGCGAAGAAACCAGCGGGCCAACCCAGTAAAATAAATTTTCTCGCTCAGCACTGCGAGCGGTTGATACTAGCCCTGAGAGCTGATTTTTTTGCACTAAATCGTATGCCCTTGCCCAAGGCAACAGCTCAAATTTGCACTCCACTTGTGAAAGCTCACACAACGTACGCACAATATCTAAATTAATCCCTTGCAGCTGCCCTTTATTCGAAAAATTATAAGGGGGAAACTGTTCAGTAAAAATAGTAATTATTGGCTTTGCAGCGCAAGTAAAAGTGAATCCAAGGCTAAACACTAGGATAAGTAATCGGTAGATAATCTATCTCGTTACAGAATAATAATAATAGATAAAGAATAGGAGGGGGAGCAAGTTACGTCAATTTTCAAACACAAAAAAGCAAGCCTAAGCTTGCTTTTTTTATTCTACCTAAAAGGTAAAATTATACAGCAGTGATGTTCTCTGCTTGTGGACCTTTTTGACCTTGTGAAAGAGTGAACTCTACACGTTGGCCTTCAGCTAAAGTTTTGAAACCTTCGCTTTTGATTGCTGAGAAATGTGCGAAAACGTCTGGGCCATTTTCTTGCTCGATGAAACCAAAACCTTTAGACTCGTTGAACCACTTAACTGTACCTGATACGATGTTAGACATTGTAATATCCTGATATAAAAATAAAATAATTGCTCTAATGAGCGGTGTAGCAAAAAATGAGATGGTACTTTAAAAACTTCAGGACGGTACTACAAGTATTACTTATACAACATCGAAATGGAGATTTATAGCTTTCATGCTTTCTTTCTAGCTGCAGCAAACTATACAGGGTTAATAAGTTATGTCAACCCCTTTATTAATTAATATATAAATACTCAGTCATGAGCCAACCTGTAGTAAATTCAAAACTAAAAAACAGCACGCAGCGGTAACATGCGTTTTTATAATGGCTTGTAAATACGACCAATAAAAAAGCCCTTGCAGCTAACTGCAAGGGCTTTTCTTAATCGTTACTAATATTATGATTAACGCTTACGGCGACGACCAAATATTGCTAATGGAGTAAGTAATAACATCAAGAAGCCTAGACTACCGCTACTTGATTTCGATTTGGGCTTTTCAACCACAGGTTCTGCTTCGTTGCTTACGGCAACCGTTACTTGCTCGGTAACCGATACGGTGCCATCACTGACCGCAACTTCGAACACGACTTCTTCGTCGCTTGTGATTGCGCCTGGAGTAAAGCTAAGTACCGCAGTATCTGCATTAGATAGTGTTGCGGTTGTGCCACTTACTTGTGTCCATGCATAAGTGAGTTCATCTGCATTTCTATCCGTGGCTACAGCATTTAAAGTACTGGTTACTGATTCCTTAATACCTAACTCACCGGTAACTGTTACTATAGGAGCTGCGTTATCACATGCGACTGCATCGCCAGCAATTACTGCTGAGAAGATTGGCGTTGTTACATTGTTAAATGTAAGGTTATCAATCCACCATCCTAAATCACCAACAGCGCCATCTGATGAAAGGCGAAAGCGTAGTTTTGCTCTATTACCATTGAGTTCACTACCAAAATTAATTGTTTCGTAGTTACCGTATACGTTATCCTGATTGATGTTGTTACCTGTAAACGTATCACGCTCTTGGATAGCTTGGGAGTCATTCTCAATTAACGGACCATCGTAACCACGATTAAATGTACCACCCATTTCAGTCACATCAACCCAGCTACCACCATTGACGCTAATTTCAACAACACCACCATCCCACTCGTTTTCAATACGATAAAAATGCCAGAATGACACCTCAAAGTCACCTGCAAAGCCAATATCAAATCCTTTAGTTTCTATCGCTACATCTGATTGGAAATCGTTGTTCTGCAAGAACATCGTTTGCTCACCAAGCTCAAAACCAAAGCTGTTGAAAAAGGCAACATTATCATCAGCTGCCATACTTTGTGTACCTTTAGCTAAATCACCACCGATCATTACATTTTCTTTTAGATCATATAATGATGCTCTCGCTACTTCCATGTTATCCATAGTTTGCGCGCCGACTGGCTGTTTTTCTTTAAAAGCCATGTTGACCGAATAAGTAACTTTTTCAGTGGCAGCTTCAACAATTTCATCGTCAGCAGATAACTCTGGGAATGATACTTCAATTTCTAAGTTTTCAGCTGTACCTGATTCATTTAAGGTAAACTTAAGGGGTGAACTCGTTGCAGTCGAAAATGGCATTGTGTCAGCAAATGTAACTAAACCATCATTTTCAAATGTCACATCATGATCACTGACCACAGTCAGTTGAGCTTGCGTACCAGTAAGCATTTTACTACCAGTATTTGTAATACTCACAGTTAATGTGGCCGTTTCACCTTTATCGACAATACCGTCATTTGAACAAAAGCCTAGCTCTGCACCATTGTAGTTTGCATCAATAGCCACATCTTTGAGGTTAAAGCTAGCCAGTTCCATCTTGTCAGATTCTACAACGCCCGTTAAATCTTCACTGAAACGATCTGGCGCTACAGCACCTAAACCCATGCCGCGTTTAGCAAATGCACCTAAAATAAGCTCATAATCTTTGGTATCAACAGCGTATGCCGCCGCTAATATCGCATCACGTGCTTCAGTATATAAAGGCGCAATTGGTGTTAATTTATAGCCTGCAACAAGGTAGTTAGCCATGCGATTTTGTGCTTCTTCAAAACCATGTTCATTGATTAATGCTACATAACTTTCCCAAAGCATAGTCGCCCAAATTTCACCCGCAGCATGTGGAGAGGCTACACTTGTTGGTGAAATGCCTACATCTGCACCTGCATTTTCAGTAATGTGACGGAATGAAAGCGGATTAACTTCTTTATTTGTAGAGTATGGTACACGACGAATACCATAGTAGAAGTCTTCAACAAACGTACCACTGCCGTATGCTTTTTGGAACTTGTCGTTACCTGTGATGTTGATGTCATCAGCTTTAGCAATAAACATCAGGGAGTGGAAATCACCCCAGCCTTCACCCATTGCACGGCCTTGGAAGTTAATTAGACCCGCAGAGTTACCAACTAAACGGTTACTAATATAGTGGCCCCATTCATGAGCAATAATACCGTTATCAAGTGTGCCATCTTTTAACTTGGCATTATTGAACATATTAACAGTAACTGTATTACCAGCACTTATAGAGTCATACATGAGATGACCATCAGCAAAGTTAAGACCCATATTAGGAATTAACACCGCATCATCTTCACCGCCCATAGCCGCAGGCTCATCAGTGTCTGGAACGTTGTTTACAACAATTGCGCCGATTGCTCCAACTTCTTGAGCATGTAAAACTTTTGCTGTGAAGTTGCACGAACCACGATCAATTAGGGCAATTTTTCCAGCTAACTCTGCGCCATTAGTTGCAGGCTCACAGCCATCGAAAACGCTACCTGAATCAGTGTCATTACCATCAACCAAACGTACAACTTCAGCTGTAACATCAGCAAATTGGAATTGCCCAAAGCCCGAGACTTTAGAAGACTCAAGAACTCCAATAGTTGCGTCAGAGGTTACAACCACACCAAAGTCTGTGCCTACTTTTGCATCTTTACTATTATACAAATACATTTGCATACGTGGACTTGCACCATCAGCTGGTGTTGCCATATTAGCATTATCTAAACCGCTATTATCTTGCGCTTGAGCCTCAATTGGATCCCCTTCAATGCCACCGCGCTCATAGTTAGAGAGCTGAGCTACATTCGAAGTTTCATCAAAACCATGATCATAGAAGAAGTCGTGCAAAAAGTTATTCATGTAGAATAAGTTTACAATTGCCGCTTTGCGATTGTCGTAACTGTTTGCGACTTGATCAACTTGATAGGGGTAATCAAATGTAAAATCTGAGGTTGTTTCAGCAGTGAAGTCACCTTCAGTGAAACCTTGTGGTGCTATAACGTCGGCATATGCAAATACGTTATTACCAGATGTAGTTGTAGCATCATCAGTAAGCCATGGATCCATGGTGCTTAACTTACTGTAATAAGAAAGGCTCACTATCGGTGCATCAAGGATTTCGGTTTCATCTGTTTGATCAGGACCGTCAGCAGGAATAACATCACCATGTGGGCCTTCCCATGGGTAACCATCTGCATCAGCCCAGACACGGTAGTTAAAATCAGCAGCATGCGCTTTCAGGTCTTTTTTGAAATATACTTTGCTGTTTTTTGCACCAATAACATAGCTGAAGTAGTCACTTTCTAAACTGTTCTTATCTGCGACTTCAACTTCAACATAATAAGCTGATTCAAGTTGACCATTAACCTCAAAGAATACTTTTTTAGCGCGCGGCTGGCCAACTACAACTTTATCACCACTTTGATTAGTTACAGTGTATTTAACGTAATCGCCTTGTTCAGTTGATTTTGTAAGGGATACATTAATATCTGCTAGCTTTTTAATCGCTTGTTTAATGCTCTGCTCAGCACCAACAAAATCAGCTAATGGTGCTAATGAACGTTTAGTATTTGCACTTGTGTTAGCAAAATAGCCTGATCCTGCCACCAAGTTATGTTCCTTATCCATGATAAGGTTATATTCACGATTAAAAACTTCAACGCCATGAACTTGTTGTTTATATTTAGCCGTTACAGAACCACTTTTTTGTTTAGATAAATCTGCAAGAACTGCGTTTGACGTCCCTTTTTTACTAGTACTGAAACCGGTTAAAGCATTTAAATAAAAATCTGCAGCGTATGCATTTCTTTGTTCAGGTAAAACAACTGACATATTAGGTTTTGCTTGACCAACGGCTTGCCAAAGAAACGTTGCCTTGCCAAGCTGAGCATCAAAAATTGAATCATGCCCCGATACTGTTCTACGTTCAGCTAATGCACGTTGCTGGGTTATTTGTGGATTAAATTGAACTTGAGAGCTGACGCTTGGCGCATTAAAAAATCGAGTTTGCTCAGTAGCTTGTACTTGAGTCGATGCCAAAATAGCCGTAACCATCGAAGCAACGGCCGTTACTTTAAATTGATACATTAATAATCCCCTGTTGTTATAATTTTAATTTGGTTAACATTCATAACCAAGAACAATGTACACTAATGATGTTAACCAAAGAAAGCCAAATGTAAACAAAGGTAAATGGAGAAATTTAAAAAATGTCAAATAACTTTAAATTACAGCTAGTTATAATTACAATCGCACTAATAAGTGGATGTAAAAAAAATGAAACACTAACTGATAGTACCGAAAACAGCGTCAATACTAGCAATGAAAAAGCTCAAGAAGTAGCTTTAAATACTTCACAAAAACTAAAGAATGTAGAAACAACACTTTTAGTTAGCAATTCAATTAATAATAACGGGGAAAAGATTAGCTATAAAACGGATAAATTACTTAAAGGAACAACTGTCCATAATCACGCGACATCGGAGCAAGGAATTGTCACTGGAGCCGTGTTTATCACCTTGAAAAGCGACGATATTCCGCTAGCACTCAAAAGTACGTACAACACAAAAAAAATTACCAAGCACACCTATCAATTCCTAGTCGATAAAAATACCGACTTGAAATCAACAATAAGTGATTTAAAGCAATATACCGTTATTGATACTATTGAAATCGCAATTAATTATTCACCCATTGAGGAGCAGTTTTAATTACTCGACCACAAAGTCAAAATAGGTATTCGGGTAGGCTTGCGGCTGATAGGTAAAGTGCCACCACTCCATTGCGTAAGGCGAAAATCCAGCGGCCAGCATGATATTTTTTAACTTATATCTGTTTGCTTGTTGGTCTTGAGTAATACGCGGATCATCGGTATTTGAGATGGTATCGAACATATCAAACAATGAGCCCATATTTAATGCTTTGCCTTGACTATCAGTCAAAGTTAAATCAATTGTTGAACCACGGCTGTGGCCCGATTTAGCTGCGATATAATCACCGAGTAACTGATCTTTTCCTAAATTAGGGTAATACGCTGCTTTGGTTTTTGTGTCAGTTGCGTCGTTAACCCAACGCACAAAGTGGTCAACGGCTCGTTGTGGTCGATAACAATCATAAATTTTAAAATTATAACCTGCTTGCTCCGCCTGAGAATGTGCTTTTACCAGCGCTGCAGCTGCCGTTTTATGCAATAAGCATTTAGGCGCGTTATAACCTTCGATTGGTTTACCAACAAAGTTTTGCCCACTAAAATAGCGAATATCAAATAATGCGGTCGGTATTAACGTTGCAACATCAACAAACTCACTACGATAGCTTTGAGCTGGGTCGGAATATGTAGCGTTAGCGTCATGGGCAATTGCTGCACTGCTTAAAGCATACACTCCAAGCAGTGACATTAGTTTAAAACTGATATTTAACAACATTGTAGTAGCTTATAACATTAAAAACAGGCTATTAATATTGCATAGTTAAAAACCATTGCCAATAAATTATTGCTGCTCGACAAGTTCAGGTTGGATAAACTGAGAATCAATAATACACCGATTACGACCCGTTTTTTTCGCTTTGTATAAAGCCTGATCCGCTTGTTTGAGTATCTCTTCAACACTCAATTGCATCAGTGGCCAGCCAGAAATACCTATTGATATGTTGATACTTCCTACTGGTTCGATGATTGTTTCTGATACACGCATACGTAATCGTTCCGCAAGTTGATAAGCTGATTTGGCGTTAATATTTGGTAATATAACAATAAACTCCTCTCCTCCCGTACGTGCAACAAAATCATTTTCACGGGTTACATCAACAATAATTGTAGCCAACGATTGCAAAACAATATCACCAATATCATGGCCAAACTCATCATTAACACGCTTAAAAAAATCAATATCGATAGCAAGCACAGTGAAGGGTGTTTGCTGTAAAGTTAATTGATCTAACATGAGCTCCAGGCTACGTCGGTTATGTAAGCCCGTAAGTGGATCTGTTTGTGCTTCATGCTGTAATAGACCAATCTGGTTTTGTAATAAGCCGACTCCTTTTAGCATAGCTAAACGCAGTTCAGAGCTTTCATAATACCAAGACCGCACTTGCTTTAACTGTTGCGAAGTTGACGGGTTATCAAGTGTTTTAGCCGTTTCTGCAAGTTGCCTCAAAGGCTGTGAAATTAATCGAGCTAGCACCCAAATAAATATAAACGTTGCCAACCCTACCGGCAGGGTTCGATATAAAACATTCATCATCAAACCATCTAGTGGCGCAAATGTAGCGTCTAATGGTCGTTGTGTGACAATGCCCCAAGAAGCACTTTTTAATGGTGCATAACCTGCCAGCATGACAATGTTTTGACTATTTTTTAACTGCCTAGTGCCACTTTCACCTCTTAGCACCGCTTCGATCACTGGATTGCCAAAAACTTGTTCACCGATCCGAGCAACATCAGGGTGATAAAGTAAGCGCCTATTCTTATCAACAACATAAGTATAAGAACCGTCTTTATAAAAATGTAGTTGTAGCAAATCATGTAAAATCCCTTTTTGCTTTAAATACAAGGTCCCTCCTATATAACCAAGGTATTCATCTTGAGAGTTAAATATCGGATGCGAAATAAATATTATGAGATTCCCTGCCGCAGAAATATAAGGCTCACTGATCATTGGCTTTTTATTCGCTAACGCTTGTTTTGCGCCATCACTTTCTAATAGCTGTCCTTTGAGCTTTAGACTCAATGGCGAGAGCCCCAAAACTACGCCATCTTTGTCAACGACAACCGTTGAGTTAAAGCTATCAGTTTGCAACCGAAGTCGCTGCGTTTCTTGTGCAAGAGTGTTTGCATCATTAAATTGGATAGCAAGGATTTTTGCTGAATAAGCGAGTTGCTGCTGAGCAGCCAATAAAAAACGGTCAGTGGCAGAGACAAGTTTAGCGGCATACGCATTATGGTTTTTTAAGGTTTGTGATTGTAGTTGCTGTTTTTGTACTTGGTAGCTGGAATAAAAGCCATTTAGAAAGGTGATCACAGTCACTGAAATAGCTAAAAACAAGATTAACTTTTTTAAATCAAGGTTGATATTCTTAAGGCTTCGCAAAATAGTTTTTCTCTATGCTGGCCTTGTATTTCCTTGGCGGTTATGTAAACAACCCATACTAGCAAGTTACTCTCACAACCGACAACTCAATCCGCTCTAAACTTGATTTAGCGCAAATTAACAGTGTATTTATTAACATTTACTTGTTCTAATCGCTGGCGCTAAGCGATTGCTGTTTCCCCATAGAAAAATCAATTTATCTGTTTGCGCTTTTAACAAAATAAGCGAAGAAAATTTACCTTGCGCGAAATGAATAAATTATTATAATTAAAAAACAAAAAAATAAATAAAAGAACATTATGGTTAAACATCACTGCCAGAATATATTGTCACAATTACCCAGTCATCGTTTGCTCGCCTTAGATGTACTGCGAGGGCTCACTATCACTGCGATGATTCTAGTCAATAACCCAGGGAATTGGTTATATACCCACTGATTTAATTTTCCCATTTTTTATTTTTAGTGTTGGGATGTCGATCACACTATCGGTTAATGCAATCCAGGCAAAAGGAATTATCAGGAATATTTGCGGATACTATATAAGCACTGAAAAAAACCTTGGCAAACAAGTCAGAATATTTACCCTAGTGGCTATTACAAGCATTGTTTGCGGGTGCTTACTTTCACTTTTAATACCAATAAACAAAGCACTATGGACACCAAGCTATGTAATAATCAGCTCAGGACTAGCGATGTTATGCTATGCACTGTGTAGCTATATTCTCGATATTCGTAAAGTTCGCTTGTGGAGTGCGCCGTTTTTAGTGTTTGGCGCTAACGCTATTTTGTTCTTTATGTTTGCTGGCATCGTAGCGCGTATTTTAATTATGATCCCAGTGGCTGATACAAGTTTAAAAGGTGCTATATTTAATCAAGTATTACAACCGCTATTTGGTAATTATTTAGGCTCTTTTAGCTATTCGTTGCTATTTTTACTCGCCTCTTATCTAGTGATGTATGCGTGCTATAAACGCGGGATTTTTTGCAAAGTATAATGTCTAAGCCTCATCAAGAGGCTGCTTGACTCACTTTATCTAATAAATACAGCACAGATTGGTAGTTAATACCACTGTGCTGAGTTAAGCCAATTTCACAACTGCGGCTATTAGAAATACCGCTACTGCAATTTTGAGGCACTTGGTTACGCAGCGTTTTTAATGCATTAGCATTTAGCTCTGGCAAGTTAAAGCCCTTATCGCCGGCAAAGCCACAACATTCAATATCAGCTGGAATAATCACTTCGTTACTGCATGCTTTAGCTACGGCAACAAGTTGTTGTTCACTGCCACGGCGTTTGCTACTACAGGTAACATGTAACATAACCGGCTCTGGTTGGGCTGTGATGGTCAGCTTAGGCAATAAATATTGATAAGCAAACTCAGCGCTTTCGAGTACTGTTAAACCGCGCTGTTGCGCTGCTTCATTGCTTGTTAATGCACATGGACTGGCGTCAAAAATAATCGGGTAACGACCATTTTCAGACACCTGCTGCGCGATATCGAGTAACTGCTCAGCTTTACTTTTAGCCTGTTCAGGTAAGCCTTTACTGGCAAAGGGCATGCCACAACATAGCTCATTAATTTGCATCGGCAGTAACAGTTCAACTCCCGCTTTAGTCGCGAGGCTATGCATAACTTGCATAATTGAGCGGCGATCATCCGCTTGCTCATCGGCTGCAAACACCCTGCTGGCACAACTGGGAAGATAAACCACTTTATCAGGCTGTTGTGCCTGTACTATGCTGTGATTAATTGGCTGCTCCCCCCTTGGCCACGCTGAATAATAAAGTGGGGTGCCAATCAGCTTATTAGTAGGTTTGGTTAAAGTACGCAGTGCCTGTGCACCAATGATGTTTCGCACCATCGCCATACTGGTTAAACCAAAGCGTGCTGTATTTGCTAATACCGCAAAATGTTTGACCGCAAAACTGGCTATGCGCGGCGCCATTTTTGCATTGAGTTGCTTTTTTGCCCTCAGGGATTTTATAAATTCACCGGTGTTAATACCGACGGGGCATTTCATGCCACACAGCCCGGTTGCTGCACAGCTATCAATACCTAAATATTGAAAATCTTTTTCGATACTGCTGAGCTGACGATTAATGTGCTGTTTTTCGCTAATATCACCAGTGTTACTAAGTTGATTAACCAATTCAGTGCGACGTCGCCACAGCGTAATACGTTGGCGCGGCGTTAAGGTGAGTCCTTTTGATGGGCATACGGTTTCGCAAAAACCACACTCAATACATTTGTCGATTATATCGTCGCTGCTAGGCATGGTTTTTAAATGCTGAATATGGCAGTTTTCATCGGTATTGATGATCACTCCTGGGTTTAAAATGTGGTCTTTATCAAACAATTGTTTAATACGCTGCATCACAGCAAAGCCATCAGTGCCCCATTCAGTTGCCACAAACGGCGCCATATTTCGCCCAGTACCATGCTCAGCTTTTAATGAGCCATTAAGTTCAACCGCCACCAGTTGCGACACGTCCCGCATAAATTGCTCATAACGCGCTACTTGCGCTGGTGTATCGAATGCTTGGGTAAATACAAAATGCAAATTACCCGCTAAGGCATGGCCAAAAATAATCGCTTCATCGTAACTGTATTTATCAAATAATTGATGCAGAGCTTTAACACCCTGAGCTAATACATCCAGCTCAAAAGCCACGTCTTCAATGATCACAGTGGTGCCATTTTCGCGCACTGCACCGACTGCCGGGAACGTACCTTTACGAATATTCCATAATGATGCATTGCGCTTAGCATCTGTTGAAAACGCCATAATCGCTAATTGATGGGCGCTAAAATGTGCGACAAGCTGATCCACTTGTTGTTGTAAATTAACTAATTTTGTTGCGTCTTCTGCACGTACTTCGATTAATAATGCTGCACTATCTGCTGGGTAGTTATGAACATCTTTAGGCATGATGTCATGCTGCGCGACGCACAGGAGCGAGCGCTTATCCAATAACTCAACCGCCGCTACATCAAGCGTTGCTAGCTGCTTTACTAATTCACAGACTTGGCTTATATCATCAAAAATAATAAACGCTGAGCTTTTATGAGCATGATCAATCACCGTGTGGTAAGTAATATCAGCAATAAACCCCAGCGTACCTTCAGAGCCAATCATTAAATGCTTAATGATCTCAATCGGATCAGTGTAATCAATTAGCGCGTTTAAACCATAACCCGTGGTATTTTTTAAGCGGTATTTATGAGCAATACGCTGTGCCAACTCAGGATTATTTGTAACCTGCTTGGCAAGTGCAGTGATATCGTTAATAAACGGTTGATGGCTATGTAAAAATTCAGAACGGCTTTGCTCACTGCGTGTATCAAGCACTGTACCGTCAGCGAAGATTAAGGTCATGTCCTTTACTGTATGGTAACTATTTTGTGCCACGCCACAGCACATACCTGATGAATTGTTGGCTGCCATGCCAGCGATTTTACAACTATTGATTGAAGCGGGATCAGGGCCAATTTTACGGCCAAAAGGCGCAAGTACGGCATTGGCACGAGCACCAATAATAGCTGGCTCTAACCGAATGGCAGCGCCGTTATCTTCAATTTGATAACCAGACCAGCAATCACTAAGCAGCACTAATACAGAATCTGTAATTGCTTGGCCTGATAGGCTAGTACCGGCGGCACGAAAAGTAATGGCAACTTTATATGTTGCAGCGGCACTGATGACCTGTTGCGCTTGTTGCTGATCAGCAACCAGTACTATTAATTGCGGCACTAAACGATAAAAGCTGGCATCAGTGCCAAAAGCATAGCGCCTAGGGTAATCTTCAATAAACGCCGAGGCAGGCAGCTTATCACTGAGTTGTTGTTGAAATAGTGTCAGTGCTGTTGCCATTATTTGCCCCTTTGCGTTCTGTTAATTTACTCGCTTGGCGACCCACCAAGCATTATGGAATATATTATTACTTGAAATAAGAGCGAATTACCATTAATAAAAGCTCGTCTAATATTATTTTTTTTCATCTAAATAACTATTAACTCTTAATATTTATGTAATGATCAGGCAAGCATGTGATTCGTCGGTGGTTTTTGCAGTTCTGCAAAAAAAACGTTAATGTGACAAAAATATGTTGTATTTTAATCCAAAATGGCATTACCATCAGGAATAAAATATTCACAAATAAAATAAGCAATTCAGCTTTGGAGCCTACTGTGTTAAATAAGTTTGCCATATCATCAATTCTCTTTGGACTAGGGTGTTTATTACCAATGAAATCGACCTTTGCAGCGACCAATTTAACCCTTGAGCAACAGCTTGGCCAAAAGCTGATGCTCGATTTTCGTTATTATTGTGAGCAAGACAGCGAGAACACACCTGAGCAAAAATGCCGTAATGCAGTCACTGAATTACCTGCAGATTTAGCCAAGGTGATCACTAAACATAATATTGGTGGGGTGATCTTATTTGCTGAAAATATCGATAATATTGCGCAAATCGTTAAATTAAATAATGCTATGCAACAAGCTGCGGCAAAGTCGAGCTTAGGCGCACCTTTATTTATTTCAATTGACCAAGAAGGCGGACGTGTTGCACGTATTCCTCGTGATATTGCCACTTCATTTACTGGTAATATGTCGATTGGCGCAAGTTATGCGGTTCACGGCACCAAGTTTGCTACACAATCTGCACAAGTGATTGCTGATGAATTAAAGGCCATTGGTGTAAATGTTAACTATGCACCAACTATTGATGTAAACATGAACCCTGATAACCCGGTTATTAATGTGCGCTCATACGGTGAAGATCCAACACTTGTGAGTATTTTAGGTGGCGCACAAGTTGCTGGCTTTGAAGGTAATGGCGTAATTACCTCACTGAAACACTTTCCAGGCCATGGTGATACAAACGTTGATAGCCACACTGGCTTGCCAAAAGTAATGCACGATAAAGAAACTATCTGGGAAAAAGATTTACCTCCGTTTCAAACTATTATTAAAAAGCAAAACCCTGGCATGATCATGACTGCGCATATTCAGTACCCAGCACTGGATAGCAGCACATTTGTTAGTAAAGATGGCAAAACCATGATCAAACCTGCGACGATGTCGCATAAAATCATCAGCGAATTATTACGCGATGAAATGGGCTATCAAGGTGTAGTGATCACCGATGCGCTAGATATGGCTGGTATTAGCCACTTTTTCGAACCAATTGAAGCCGTTGTAAATACCTTTGCTGCCGGGGTTGATATTGCTTTGATGCCAATTGAAATTCGTAGTCCAAAAGATTTAGTCGTATTAGATAAACTGATCAGCCGCTTAGTGAGCGAAGTTGAAAAAGGTAATTTACAAGCCGACGAAGTCGCTATCTCTGCTCAACGCATCATCAATTTAAAAAGTAAATTTAAACTGACCACAGAGCTTGACGAATCGTTAGCAATGCAAAAAGCACAACTTATTCTCGGTGATGATAATCATCGCAAAGTCGAAGCAGAGCTGGCTCTTGCCGCCATTACCCAAGTTAAAAATGACCAGCACACTTTACCGATTAAACTGACGACAAATAGTAAAGTACATATCATCATGCCTGATACCCGCAAGTGTTTGGCGCTACAACAGGCAATTACAGAAAATACTCAACAACCACTTGCATTTAGCTGCACCAGTTTACAAGGCTTTGAGCCCACAGCGACGTTAAAAGCAATCAATGAAGCGGATATCATCATTGCAGGCAATGCATCACCAAACCAAAGCGCGGTAGAAATTGGCGGCATGGATGACCTTGCTGATAACCCTGCATTTGCAATTGCAAAATCGGCGCAAGGTCCGGCACTTGAAAAACTGCTTCAGCAAGCGCAACAAGCTGATAAGAAAACCGTTTTTGTTAGTTTACGAGCACCATACGATATTGCCACATTTGGCCAATATGCGGATGCAATTTTAGCAACTTATGCGTATAACATAGATGTAGATAATGATGTTAAAGTAGCAGGGCCAGCTTTTACTGCTCTTGCAAAAGTACTAGTTGGTAAAAAGCCAGCGCAAGGTACTTTGCCTGTTACCGTCAGTGGCATTAACAACAACTAAAAGTTTACGAGGATACTATGCAACATAACGCATCACTTACTACGCCTTACGCTATTCGTAATATGATCAGGAATGAAGATTATACCGGTAGTACATCGGGCTTTGTTCCCGGCTTTGTACAGGCTAATTTAGTGATTTTGCCCCAGCGCTATGCGTTTGATTTTTTACAATTTTGCCAAGCAAACAAAAAAGCGTGCCCAATTGTAGCAAGTAGCCGCACGCCTGGAGCTACCAGCATTCCAAATGTTGCGCATGATTTAGATATTAGGACTGACATACCTCGCTATCGTATTTTTAAAAATGGCCAATTGATTGAAGAAGTAACGAATATCAAAGAGCAATGGCGCGATGACTTAGTCACTTTTTTAATTGGTTGCTCGTTTTCATTTGAAGAGTCGTTAAAGTTGGCGGGCCTAGAAATACGTAATATTACGGAAAATAAAAATGTACCTATGTACATGACTAATATTCCCTGCGAAAGCGCCGGTATATTTCATGCTAACATGGTCGTTAGTATGCGACCGATGAAGCCGGCAGATGCGATTCGGGCAATCCAAATATGTAGCCGCTTTCCAGATGTGCATGGAGCGCCAGTTCACTTTGGGGATCCAGCTGCAATAGGTATTAAAGATATTAATCGCCCTAACTTTGGTGAATCTGTCACCATTAAAGACGGTGAAGTACCGGTATTTTGGGCCTGTGGTGTCACGCCGCAAGTCGCCATAGCTAATGCTGCGCCTGATTTTTGCATTACACATAGCCCAGGTCATATGCTGATCACCGACATTCAAAACGCCCATATCTCGGCTTTTTAAACGGAAATAATGATGAAGCTCAATTGTGATTTAGGGGAAAGCTTTGGCGCATGGCAAATGGGCCTTGATGAAGAGGTAATGCCGCATATTGATATGGCTAATATTGCTTGTGGTTTTCATGGCGGTGATAGTGATGTTCTAGCACGCACCCTGATGCTTGCTAAACAACATAACGTCATTATAGGCGCGCACCCCAGCTATCCTGATAAACAGGGCTTTGGTCGTCGCTCCATGGCATTAACACCACAAGAGCTAAGCAATTGCCTGCATTATCAAATAGCCGCAATTGAAGGCATGGCAAAAGTTCAAGGCCTCACTTTAGAGTATGTGAAGCCACATGGCGCGTTATATAACGATATGATGGCCGATAAAACAATTTTGACCACTGTGATGCAAGCTGTTGCCAGTTACCCGAGCCCTTTAAAACTAATGCTTCTCGCCACTGCGAAAGCAGAGCAACATCAACAACTTGCTCAACAATATCACCTTGAATTAATTTTAGAAGCATTTGCTGATCGCCAATATACCGATGACGGTCAATTAGTATCACGGAAAATTGCTGGTAGTGTGCATGATAAACCTGCGCTAATAGCGCAAGTTAAACAGTTACTCGCCACCGGCTGCGTAACCACACAATCGGGCAAACAACTGCCTTTACACGCCGACAGTTTATGTGTGCATGGCGATAACGCTGCAGGCATTGCCCTTATTCAAGAGATCAAAGCGTTATGCCACACTCGTTAAGTGATGAACAATTAAGTCAAGCAATCGAAACCATGATGGTAGAACAAAACCTACGTGGTATGCAAAATCTCTATGCCTATCAACAGACAGGTACTTATCTGCGCGCTGCAAAGTCGTTATTTGATGCCAAAAGTACGGTACTCATTGGTACCGGTTTTGCCGTCAAGCAAACCTTTGAAACCGATGGTCCTGTAGGCGCCATTGCTTTATACAATGCTTTAATTACGCTGGGTAAAAATCCTATTTTAGTCTGTGGAAACCCCCTTTACAGTGCACTGAAAAATGAATTTAACTGTTTTGAATTGCCACTGAATAATTTTACTGATGCAATGGCTTTTAGCAAAGCTGCGCTGGCTGAATTAAAGCCAGATTGCGTATTGTCTATCGAGCGCCCCGGGCTGTGTCACGGCAATAAATATTACAATATGCGTGGTATTGATATTTCGGCTGATTGTGGTTGTTTTGATTTTTTTGTCAGCCAAGCACCCTGCCCAACTGTAGCTATTGGTGATGGCGGTAACGAAATAGGGATGGGCAATTTATCACAATATATGACTGAGCTGAGCATTATGCCGTGCCTTACTTGCTGCGATGAACTGCTGTTAGCGGATGTATCAAACTGGGCAGCTTACGGCATTATTGCGTTTTTAAGCCGCTGGCATAGCCAAGACTTACTCGCAGAAGTCGATACTTTAGCAATCCTGCAATATTTGAGTGAACGTGGCAGTGTAGATGGCGTTACTCACAAAAACGAATTAACCGAAGATGGCTTACATGCTATGCATGGCCAACAACTCATCGCAAGACTACGTCAGCTTAGCGATGTTGCCAATCAGAATGAGGATTTATAATGAGTACGGTGTATTTAAACGGCGACTATATGAACGCAGAGCACGCAAAAATATCGCCAATGGACAGAGGCTTTTTATTTGGCGATGGTATTTACGAAGTGATCCCTGCCTATAATGGCAACATGCTTGGCTTTGCAGCGCATATTGAACGCATGAAGAATGGTTTAAATGAACTGGAAATTGTACTCGATTATACAGCTGATACATGGCGTGAAATCTGCCAGCAGCTGTGTGAGAAAAATCACGGTGAAAACCTTGGTATTTATTTGCACGTTAGCCGTGGCGCTGATACTAAGCGTGCTCATGCCTACCCGAGTGGTATTACGCCAACGGTATTTGCCTACGCCTTTGAAATTCCAGCACAACCCGTTAGTGATATCGACAACGCCACGACTTATACTGTATCCGTTGAGCAAGATAAGCGCTGGCAGCGTTGCCACATCAAGTCAACCGCATTACTCGGCAACGTGATTCATTACCAGCATGGTGCGGCGGCTGGCAATAAAGAAACCATTTTATACAATCGCTTAGATGAGCTTACCGAAGCAAGCTCAAGTAATGTGTTTATTGTTAAAGATGGCGTGATCAGCACCCCCCCATTGGATAACCAAATTTTACCGGGTATCACTCGCTGGTTAATTTTAACGATATTACACAGCCACAGTGACTTCAAAGTCCAAGAACGTATTATTACTAAGCAGGAACTATTTGCAGCCGATGAAGTGTGGATAACCAGTGCCACAAAAGAAGTTGGCCCAGTGGTAAAACTCAACGGTCAACTGGTCGCTGATGGCAAACCAGGGAAAATATGGCAACAAGTACAGAGCTTATTTACTGAACATAAGTTTGATTATTAATAGCGCTAAGCGGTAATTATAAAAGCTGGGTTTGTTAAGTAAACACGGCTTTTAAAATCCAATTAAGTTTTCGCTTACTTAGGCTGATACGGCCAAACTTCTAGTACTCCATCACTGCTTCCGCTGACAATTGTTTTATTTTCTTTATCATACGCTACAGCTAAAACTGAGCCACGAATGCGCTGTTGTGTCGCTTTATACTCAGCCAATAATGTACCATCTTTTACACGCCATAATTGTATCGTGCTTTTCGGTGAGCCGGTTAAAAACCATTTATCATCATTTACAAACCGCGAGTGGTTAAACTCTATAAAATTAGTAAATATATTTAGCTCAGCTTTTTTTAATACCGGTGTTTAAATCAAGAAGTATACGATCATCAACAGAATCTATCGCAAAACCTAAACTTGCATTTTCGTTTATACTGACATGATTAACACGAGTCGCTAATTTGAACTCTTTTAAAATAGTGCCATCTTTCGTTGACCATAAATAACTAAACTTATCGCTTGAACCGCTTAATGCTGTTTGTCCATCTGCAGATAGTGCTACAGAATTAATATCAAGGCGATGAACTTGAAATAGCGTATTTTGCTTCGTTAGAGAGTTGATCACATCAGCTTCACAGCTACGATAGCCTACCACTATTAACTGACCGTTTGCTGATATTGCAATATCACGAGCAATGTTTTTCCCTGTTGACCAACTACCCAGTAGTTGACCATTTGCAACTGAAAATAATATTAATGCTAAAATAAATATGTTAGTAAATCTCTTAACCAAAGCTCAGCTTAAATAGTCATAGCCTTTACTTTATTTATGAAGTTATTAGCGTATTATCAAAGTCTTACTAATGACACTAAACAAAACAGCAAAATGTTATGGATTTTTCTCTTTATACTAAACTGAGCCCACAACTTAGTCATAATAGTTATTGTTGTGAGTTTGACAGTAGCAGTTTTATTGACAGTGACTTTTTAAATTATCAGATTGTGTTACCGCAACAACTACAAAAGGCTGTTGTTAAACGAAGAGCTGAATACCTCGCCGGCCGTTTTTGCGCAAAACAGGTGTTAACCGCCCTCAATATCCCCTGTTTTGATATTATCTCAGGCCCCGATCGCGCGCCCATATGGCCTAAAAACATTATTGGTAGCATTACCCACACGCAAGGGATCGCAATGGCTATAGCATGTCAGCACACTGATATCGCTGGAATTGGTATTGATATAGAGCAACTAATGAGTGCCAAACAAGAGCTAGAGCTACAAAAGCAAATTTTGCATCCTGATGAATATCCACTGTTTAGGCGATTGGCTGGGCAGCTTTCACATCCATTAACCGTCATTTTTTCAGCAAAAGAAAGTATTTTTAAAGCACTATATCCAAGCGTAAAGCAATTTTTTGGTTTTGAAGCTGCACAGCTAATTGCTTTTAATCAGCAACAATTGCAGTTTAAAATTACTAAATCGCTCGCAGAGCAAGTGCCTCAAGACACTTACGTAACCGTTTTCTATCAATGTAATAAAAGTGTAGTACTCACCGAGTGTGAATTTACTATCGCAGCTCAACCACTCAAAAATACTAATGTCGGCAAGTAGCCACTAATAATCAATCAGGTATTCATCGCATGATGGTGTACCTTTGGGTTTTGTTATTCTATAACGGTTAGGTGCGATAATTAATAACAAGGAATTAAAATGAAATTGATTGCCCCCGCAGCCCTCCTAACCTCGCTGTGTTTTTCAGTATTAGCCAATGATAACCTGCAAACTTTTCAACTAGAAAATGTATTCGACCTTGAATATGCCAATCAAATTGAAATGACTAACGACGGTAAAACCGTCTACTTTGTTCGAAATCGGATGGACATTAAATCAGATAGTAAAGTTAGTAATATTTGGTCTGTCGACAGTAGTTCAAAGCAATTACAACCGCTTACATCGGGTGTACATATGGATTACTCCCCTGTCTTGTCGGCAGACCAATCACGTTTAGCGTTTATTTCAACTCGTGATGGCAGTAGCCAAATTTATGTAAAATGGCTAAAAACAGGCGCTGTTGCAAAAATTAGTAATCTTACTCAAAGCCCTGCAAGTTTGCAGTGGTCACCTAATGGTCGGCAATTACTGTTTAGCCAATTTGTACCGAGTAAAGTTAGTTCTCCTATTAACTTACCAGGCAAGCCTGAAGGTGCCAGCTGGGCAGAGCCTGCTAAATTTATTGATGACGTATATTATCGTGCCGATGGCGGCGGTTATACCAAGCCTGGTTTTCGTCATTTGTTTACTATTGATGCCAATGGCGGTAATGCCCGTCAGTTAACCTCTGGCGACTTTGATCATGGCGGGCCAGTTAGCTTTTCTGAAGATGGTAACAGCCTTTATTTTTCGGCTAATCGCCATGCTGACTTTAAACTCAAACCAACAAATTCTGAAATATATCAGCTGACATTAAATGATCTAAAAATAACAGCGCTTACCGACCGAGAAGGTCCTGATCAGCAACCGCAAATATCACCAGATGGGCGTTATCTTGCCTATACCGGTTATGATGATAAACGTACCAATTATGAAAATACCCAGCTATATATTCGCGATTTAAAATCGGGTGATACCACAAGTTTAACCGCTGATTTTGACCGCAGTGTCGAGCAAATTAAATGGGCTGATAACTCTAAAGGGCTTTATTTTAGTTACGCCAGTGAAGGCCAAACCGCACTCGCTTATCAACCACGTAGCGGCAAACGAAAAGTGATCACACAAAAAATAGGGAGTGTTTCATTCGGTCGCCCTTATTCTGGTGGTGACTTTGATATAAGCGACGATGGTAATGTGGCAATCACGCTTGCTGATACCCAACGTCCTGCTGATATAGCAATAGTTAAAAATGGTAAAACACAACGTTTAACAAAATTAAATGACGACGCGCTTGGTAATAAACAGCTGGCAAAAGTAGAAGAAATTTGGCTGAAATCAAGTTATGACGACTTATCAATTCAAGGTTGGGTCGCCTACCCTCCTGGGTTTGATAGTAATAAAAAATATCCCCTTATTTTAGAAATACACGGCGGCCCTGTCGCTAACTACGGTCCACACTTTAGCGCTGAAATACAATTATTTGCCGCTAAAGGTAATGTGGTTTTATATATGAACCCGCGTGGTAGTGATTCATACGGGAAGGAGTTCGCGCAAACTATTCATCACAATTATCCTAGTAACGATTTTGATGACTTAATGACTGGCGTTGATGCGCTTATTGGCAAAGGTTTTATTGATCAGTCAAAACTGTTTGTAACCGGTGGCTCAGGTGGCGGTGTACTTACGGCGTGGATTGTAGGCCATACCGACAGATTTGCCGCCGCTGTTGTTGCCAAGCCGGTGATCAATTGGATCAGCTTTGTACTAACTGCTGACTTCTACCCATTCTTTGCCGATTACTGGTTCCCAGGTAAGCCATGGGATCATATTGAGCATTATATGAAGCGCTCGCCAATTAGCTATGTTGGTAATGTTAAAACACCAACCATGCTACTCACTGGTGAAGCGGATTACCGCACTCCTATTTCTGAGACCGAGCAATTTTATCAAGCATTAAAGCTACAAGGAGTTGATACAGCAATGGTACGTATTCCTGATGCATCACATGGCATAACAAAACGGCCGTCAAACTTGATGGCTAAAGTCGCTTATATTCAATGGTGGTTTGATAAACATAGTAAATAGAAATTAGTTAGCGGCGAGAGTAAAGTTAACAAGTTGCAAGTGTGAAGCTAGAAACCGTAGCTTGGTCCTTAGCAACTTTTACTCTCGCTAATTTGTCACTAGTCAAATCCCCTGTAAACCCCCTTTACAAAAAGTGAGTGCTCATTCACATATTCTAAAGTTTACACAAATATCGGACTTTGTAAAAAATCGAGTTAGTAAAATTTCGGTTTATGACATTTTTTGGTCATTGAGTTAGTAAAAAATCGGTTTGAGTCACTGTTTATGGCGTTTAAGTTGGTAAAAAAGTGGTTTGTAGTCGGTTAGAGTTGGTAAAAAATCGGTTTATATTTTCTGATTAATGGCTAATAACGGCCATTTTTATCAAAATCCCCCCTTTCCAAAGAGCTAAAAGCTGATTAAATCGCTAAATTGATAAGAAATACCGCAAAAAAATTTACTTGATAAAAATCTGATCCAAAAATTGAAAGTAAATCTGATGCTAGTTAAATACTGATCCAAGCCTTAGTTAAAATCTGATCTGAGCGGTAAAGTTAGCAGGTGTAAAGCTGTATATCCTGTGTAATTGCTAGCATCAAAAAAAGGGCCTTGCGGCCCTTTGTAACATTGTTGAGTTGGACTGTTATGTTAGAACTGGTTCATAGTGTTTGCTTCACCGCCAGCTTTAAGCGCATTTTCACCTGAGAAGTACTCTTTATGGGTATCTCCCATGTTAGAACCTGCTAAGTCTTGATGCTTAACGGATGCTTGTTCGCGGCGAATTTCTTGACGCTGCACATCACGTACATAAGCCAGCATACCTAAGTCACCAAAGTAGCCTTCTGACAGAATATCAGTGCTCAATGCAGCCGTGTGATAGGTCGGTAGCGTAATTAAGTGGTGGAAAATACCAGCTTCGCGCGCGCCATCGCGTTGGAAGTTTTGTACTAACTCATCTGCTGCGACTGCAAGTTCAGTTGCATCCATCTCTGGTGCCATTAGCGCCTTATTATCATCAATACTTGGATAAGCAGATAAGTCTTTGCCTTCGTCTAACCACTGTTGATAAACTTGCTCGCGGAATTTCAATGTCCAGTTGAAAGAAGGTGAATTGTTATAAACCAGTTTAGCGTCAGGAACTTGCTCTTTAACCCGATTAACCAGTTCAGCAATTTGTTTTACATGTGGTTTTTCAGTTTCAATCCACAGTAAATCAGCACCCGACTGCAAGCTGGTAATACAATCTAGTACAACACGGTCTTTTTCTGTGCCTTCGCGAAATTGGTATAAACCATTATCAAGGCGAGTCGGCTTACATAGTTGGCCGTTCAGCTTCATTGCCGTATCACCTTCATTTAAATCTTCAACACCGTTAATTGGCGTGGTTTCTAAAAACGCATTGTACTGACTAGCAAGGTCGCCAGGTGTTTGTGATACCGGCACTTTTTGGGTCAAGCTGGCACCAAGTGAGTCAGTACGTGCGACAATAATACCGTTATCAATACCCAGTTCTAAAAAGGCATAACGCACGGCGTTAATTTTTGCTAAAAAGTCTTCGTGTGGCACAGTTACTTTACCTGCTTGGTGACCACATTGTTTCGCGTCTGAAACTTGGTTTTCGATTTGGATAGCACATGCCCCCGCTTCAATCATTTTTTTAGCGAGTAGGTAGGTTGCTTCTTCATTACCAAAACCAGCATCAATATCTGCGATGATCGGCACCACATGACTTTCAAAGTTATCTATTTTATCAAGTACCGCTTGTACATCACCACCAGTTGCTTTGGCGTTATCTAAGTCTTTAAATAAATGGTCAAGTTCACGAGCATCGGCTTGTTTTAGGAAAGTATAAATTTCTTCAATCAACGCCGGTACTGAGGTTTTTTCGTGCATACTTTGATCCGGCAGTGGGCCGAACTCAGAGCGCAGCGCAGCAACCATCCAACCGCTTAGGTATACGTAGCTACGCTTAGTGGTTTTTTGGTGACGTTTAATCGCCATCATCATTTGTTGGGCAGTAAAACCATGCCAGCAACCAAGCGATTGTGTGTATTGGCTGGTATCAGCATCATATGCAGCCATGTCTTCACGCATTATGTCAGCTGTAAACTGGGCGATGTCTAATCCCGTACGAAAACGATTTTGCAAACGCATACGACTTGCGTATTCAGGATTAATTGCTTGCCATGTTTTACCTTGTGCTTGACAAAGTGTAGCTAAAGTATCGGTTTCACGTTGATAAGTAGTCATAATAAAAAATCCTCTGAACGGGTTAAAACTAAATTTTATTTATATGGTTGTGTGAGAGGCTAAGAGTTAATGCTCTGTAGCGCTTAAATCAACATTAGGCCGATTTATTGGATTTAGTAAATTTATAGTTGTTATGCTGGCTATATATTTAGTGAATGGCTAAAAGAACACCTATTGCGTATTTTTAGGTTATGGTTAACAAAAGATTGCTTACATGCAGTCAATTGCACCGTGACCGTTTAAAAGGATATCGATTATGACACTCTCTCACAGCCAATTTGGATTAACCGTAGATAACCAATTAGCCGATTTTGTTAACCAGCAACTGCTACCCGGTACAGGTATTAGCGAACAACACTTTTGGCAAGGATTTGCTGAAATTATTGATGACCTTAGTCCGCTTAACCGTGCATTATTAGTCAAGCGTGAAGACCTACAACACCAAATTGATAGCTATCACCTAGCAAATAAACACTGGGATGCAGCGCAATACCAACAGTTTTTAACTGACATTGGTTATTTAGTCCCTGAGCCCGATAATTTTTGCATTGAGACAGAAAATGTTGAGCCTGAAATAGCCCGCACAGCTGGCCCTCAGCTGGTTGTGCCAGTAAGTAATGCACGCTTTGCACTTAATGCCGCTAACGCACGCTGGGGGTCGTTATACGATGCCTTATACGGCACTGATGTACTTAGCGAAGAAGATGGCGCTGAAAAAGGCAGCAACTATAATCCTGTTCGCGGTTTTAAAGTAATGGCCTACGCAAGGCAGTTTTTAGATAAAGCGTTACCACTTGAAAATGGCTCTCATATTGAAAGTACTAATTATTCGGTAGTTAATGGCCAGCTCATCATCACCTTACGTGATAGCTCACAAACAGGCTTAAAACAATCAGCGCAACTTGTTGGTTTTCAAGGTGAAGCACAAAACCCCAGGGCAATTTTATTACTCAGTCATGGCCTCCATATAGAGCTACAAATAGATCATAATCATAGCATTGGTGCCGCCGACAAAGCGGGCTTAAAAGACGTCCTCCTCGAAGCTGCACTTACCACCATTATGGATTGTGAAGACTCCGTTGCCGCCGTTGACGGCGAAGATAAAGTGCAAGTTTATCAAAATTGGTTAGGCTTAATGAAAGGCACTCTCGCTGAGTCATTCACAAAAGATGGCAAAACGATTGAGCGTATACTCGCTAAAGACCGCAGTTATTCAGGTATTGATGGCAAACCGCTAAGTCTAAAAGGGCGTAGTATGATGTTTGTGCGTAATGTTGGCCATTTAATGACAAACCCTGCGATTCAAGATAGCCAAGGCCGCGACGTATTTGAAGGTATCATGGATGCAATGATCACGGTCACTGCCGCACTGCATGACTTAAATGGCAATAGCCCGGTAAAAAATTCAACTGCAGCCAGTATCAATATCGTCAAACCGAAAATGCATGGTCCTGAAGAAGTTGCTTTTACCAATACATTATTTAGTCGTATTGAACAGCTTTTACAGTTACCCAAAAACACCATCAAAATGGGCATTATGGATGAAGAGCGCCGTACATCGGGGAACTTAAAAGCCTGTATTAATGCTGCTAAACAACGTGTGGTATTTATCAATACTGGCTTTTTAGACCGTACAGGTGATGAAATTCATACCTCAATGCAAGCAGGTGTAGTATTACCAAAAGCAGCCATTAAACAACAAACTTGGATCAATGCTTATGAAGACAGAAATGTCGATATCGGTTTGCAAACCGGGTTAAGTGGTCGCGCACAAATAGGCAAAGGTATGTGGCCAATGCCCGATAAAATGGCGTTGATGATGGAGCAAAAAATTGCCCATCCGCAAGCAGGCGCTAATACAGCCTGGGTGCCCTCCCCTACTGCAGCCACCTTACATGCTATGCACTATCATGACGTTGATGTGTTTGCCTGTCAAAAAGCGATTGCCCAGCGTCAACAAGCTAGTTTAACAGAACTATTAACTCCGCCTTTGATGGTTGATCCTAATAGTTTGAGCAAAGAAGATATTCAGGCAGAGCTGGATAACAATGCTCAAGGTATTTTAGGTTATGTAGTACGTTGGATTGATCAAGGTGTAGGCTGTTCTAAAGTGCCTGACATTAACCATATAGGATTAATGGAAGATAGGGCTACACTGCGTATTTCAAGCCAACATATGGCTAACTGGTTGCAGCATGGGGTATGCACGCAAGCACAAATAGAAACTACTATGGCGAAAATGGCAAAAGTAGTGGATAGCCAAAATGAAGGGGATCCGGCTTATGTTAATATGGCTGATTCAGTGCAAAGCTTAGCACAAAGTATTGCATATCAAGCGGCATTAGCCCTTGTATTAGAAGGAGTTAAACAACCCAGTGGTTATACTGAACCATTGTTGCATGCGTTTCGTATAAAATATAAAGCGCAACAATAACTCCCCTTCGAGTTTGTTAGTGTCATATTGCCAGCCCTCGGGCTGGTTTTTTTTGCTTAAATTATCCTTTAACCATAACTTTGCTGAATAATCAGCATTCAGAAAAATAAGCCATCAACAACAAAAAAGCACATTCCAGCAATGAAATGCGCTTTTGTATCTTCTCGAAACTAGTGTTACTACTGGCTAAATTTATAACTTCAGCCTAATTCACTACCGTGGCGTTATGATAAACGTTTTGTACGTCGTCACAATCTTCCAACATTGCAATAAATTTATCAAAATTAGCGATAACATCGGCATCAGTAATTTCTATATGCACTTGTGGCACGAAGGTGATTTCGTCAACTTCAAAAATAATACCTGCAAACGCCTCTTCTAATGCTGTTTTTGCTTTGTAATATTCGGTATGTGGAGCAAAAACCGATACTTTGCCATCTTCAACTTCTACATCGGTTACATCAACATCAGCCATCATTAAAGCTTCAAGTACCACTTCATCATCGTCACCACTAAAACCAAGTACAGCTAAATGATCAAACATATGTGCTACACAGCCTGGCGTACCTATTTTTGAGTCGGTTTTAG
>NZ_JACJFH010000240.1:0-1189 GCF_014164495.1 Pseudoalteromonas sp. SG41-5
ACTTTGTTTGAGAATGCCACTAAACACCAACCAAAAAACTGGACGCGCGCTATTTTCACCATAAATCGCCAAGGCCAATTTAATCTGAACTTTGAGCGTGATAATAATGATGATGACGTTATTACTGCACAACAAACGTATTAAACAATAGTGATTTACCTGCTCTTTAACAACATGGATGTTGTAAGGCTAGGCGCTACAGTCTTTTAAAGATTAGCGTCTAGCCTTAGGTTGCTCCCCTCATTTACTTCTCATTCTTTTCTCTTTGTGCAACATGGTTTTAAGTAAAATATTCACAAAGAGGTTAAGAGGCGCTGCGCTTAAAGAGCTCACTGCTATTTAGCTCGACAGAATGTGTGTTTTTTAATAAAAAAGCCCACAAACAGCCAGTAGTCCTAGTGCCTCAAACCCTGCGAGTATTAGTCGCATTAACGATGTAACCATCAATGATGCAGGCGTTGCAGCAACGACTGCTAGTGTGGTCGATTTAGAATATGTATACCTAGACGGGAGTCCTGTTAAAAAATGCCCCCTACACCATCACCTTCGATGATGGAACGCAGCAAACAGGGCAACTAGACGACAGTGGACAAGCGCAACTTACCAATATTCCCAGCGGTCAGTTCAGTGTTAAATACGGCGAAGACAGCCGCGATTATCAGCCAGAGGATAACACCACACCAAACCCGTTGTATGGGCAAATAACCACCGCCGATGCCGTGCACATGATTAATAGCGGTAACACCGCAAAGCTGGAAGAAGCAGGCAATTTAGCCAACCAAGCCGGTGATTGGTTATGGGGCACATTGCAAGGTGACTTTAATAAAAACCCCAGCACCTCACAAATCGTTGTGGGTACCATTATCTCGATGATACCGGTGGTTGACCAAATCATGGATATTCGTGATATTTGTGCAAATACCGTGTTACTCACCGATGATGATAAAGCCAACGACAGCGACGGCTGGATAGCCTTTACCCTAACCGCCATTGGTTTGGTTCCATTATTAGGCTCTGCTGTAAAAGGTGTGGGTAAAGTTGTAATTAAAAATAGTGGTGAGTCAATGGAAGCCGCCATTGCAGTGCTACGCAAGCTCGGTAAAGGCGACCCAGTAAAATACTTACGGGAAATAAACTGGCAAAATTTGGGCAAGCAAGCCGCCAGTGAAGTAAAAGCCGTAATCAAAGG
>NZ_JACJFH010000241.1:0-1136 GCF_014164495.1 Pseudoalteromonas sp. SG41-5
GTGCGAGCAAACGCTAAACGGCGATTTGCTACACTGTCAGTCTTAGCCAGTGTGATTAAAGGTTCAATTACACGACGTAACTCTTTCGCTTTTGGCAAAGTAGTTTTGATGATTTCATGTTTCACCAAAGAACCTGCCATATTGCTGAACATCGCTTTACGATGGCTGCTGTTACGGTTTAATTGACGACCACTCTTACGATGGCGCATGACCCTATCCTTCTAACTAAACTAATATAGTGATTTAGATTATTCAGCTAGGCTTGCAGGTGGCCAATTTTCTAGGCGCATACCTAGAGATAGACCACGTGAAGCTAGCACGTCTTTAATTTCAGTCAGAGACTTCTTGCCTAAGTTAGGCGTTTTAAGAAGCTCGACTTCTGTGCGCTGAACTAAATCACCGATATATTGAATTTGCTCGGCTTTCAAACAGTTTGCTGAACGCACTGTTAGTTCAAGATCATCAACTGGACGAAGTAGAATAGGATCGAATTCTGGCTTCTCTTCTTTCTCTTCTGGCTCAGTAACATCACGTAAGTCTACGAATGCTTCTAGCTGCTCAGCTAAGATAGTCGACGCACGGCGGATCGCTTCTTCTGGATCTATAGTGCCGTTTGTTTCCATATCAATGATTAACTTGTCTAAGTCTGTACGTTGTTCAACACGTGCTGATTCAACCGAGTACGCAATACGTTCAACTGGGCTAAATGATGCATCAAGCAACAATCTACCAATTGGACGCTCATCGTCATCAGAGGATAAACGGCTAGATGCCGGCACATACCCACGACCACGTTCAACACGAATTCGCATGCTGATCGCACTATTATCTGCCGTTAAATGACAAATAATATGATCTGGGTTGGCAATGGTTACATCGCCGTCGTGCTGAATATCAGCCGCAGTCACAGGGCCTACACCAGACTTAGTCAGGGTAAGAAAAACTTCATCTTTACCTTCCAAAGTAACTGCTAGACCTTTAAGATTTAACAGAATTTCAATGATGTCTTCTTGTACGCCTTCTTTCGCGCTGTATTCGTGCAACACACCGTCGATTTCAACTTCGGTTACTGCACATCCTGGCATTGACGAAAGAAGTATACGGCGTAAGGCATTCCCAAGAGTATGACCGAAGCC
>NZ_JACJFH010000242.1:0-1113 GCF_014164495.1 Pseudoalteromonas sp. SG41-5
GGGTTTAATAGTATTTATGGCTTACCAATCGAATATTACAAAGCAGGTGAAAAGCCAGGGTTCTTTTCTTGGGGCGATGAGCGCAAGTATAGCCACCGCATTGGCCAAGTCATTAGCCAAGCCATTGTTAAGTTATAAAAAGCTAAGTTATAAAAAAATTACAAGAAGTACAGCAAATAAAGGAGTAACTATGAGTAGTGATGATAAAAAATCAGAGGAAGAAAGAATATTTGATGAGCTCGTTGAGCGCTACATTGCTGAAGAGGAAGATGGCTTAACTCACGAAGAACGAGAAAAAATAAAAAGAGAAAACCGTATTAACGCAATTAACCAGTGGTGCGCTGAAAATCCAGGCCGAGACCCCGCTAGAGCAAAAGATAAAACCATAAAGCAACTGACTTTGGATGAAAAAGCGGTGGTGCGATTAGAAGAGTTTAGAAAAAATAACCCCGAAAAAGCTGCAGAAAATAAAAGGAGAGCCGAAAACAGAAGCAAATACTTTGATAATAGAGCAACATATAAAGAGCAACTGTCTAGAGATTATTTGCATAAAGACAGTTATGAAACGCGATTAAAAAAAGCAGAAGCACTCAATGGCTGCGGGTTTAAAACCCGCACATTTAAAAGTAAGCGTTTTACTGATGAATATACAGCAAAGCTTTCATCCCCAGATAGTGGCTCAACGCTTGAAGGGCACTGGGTTCGCGGAGATGGGCAGCAACTTGCTATTTCATGGTTTGGAGGGTGGTCAAATTTATTTACTGCTCTAAGCTTCTTGCTAATGGTATCTGCAGTTATGTTTTTCTTCGTTGACTTGGTTGTTATTGGTTTTGTGTGGGGCGATTACAGGTGGGTACCGTTTGTTATATACATGCCTTTGTTTATCATAGGTTTTTATATGCATAAACACCGCGCCATATTATCGCACCGAGATAAGTTTTATTTTAATCGCCATACAGGGCTTGTAAAAACCCCTCATACTTTGTTTAGAAAACCGTTTTATTTACCTTACGAAGACATTGTTTGTTTTGGTGCAAATGAGCGCAATGTAGGCTCAGCCCGTGGTGGTTCACGCGTGTTTGTGTCTCTCATGGTGCCATTAAAGTACCCTAA
>NZ_JACJFH010000243.1:0-1102 GCF_014164495.1 Pseudoalteromonas sp. SG41-5
CTTGAGAATTAGAAATTTAGTGGTGAACAATTAGGTTACCCAAACGCGAAGCGTAGTTATAACTCAGTTAACTTGATGTTAGAAAGAGCATGGGATGGTGTGTGGATGTTAAACGCAACTTATACAGGGGCTCAAAGCTACGGCAACGCAGAAGGTTATGTTAAATCAGATAATGGTCAAGATGATGCTGGCCTAACAACTGATTGGGATTACCCTTATCTAATGGATGGTGCTAATGGTTATCTACCTAATGACCGTCGTCATGCATTAAAACTATTTGGTTCTTATTCTGTTACTGATAATTTATTAGTTGGCGTAAATGCAAATATTACTTCAGGCCGTCCACGTAACGCGTTAGGTGCTGGGTATGCACCTGATCAATCTCAATATCAATATGGCGATACTTACTATGTAGGTGATACTAAATTTTCGCGCGGTAGCTTTGGTCGTACGCCTTGGACATCAACCATTAATGCTAATGTTAAATATGATTTAAGCAGTTTTGCAGCGTTTGATTCAGCATATGTTGCTCTTAATGTTTATAACTTATTTGATGCTTCAAATGTAACTACGTATGAAGAACTTGCAGAAGAGGACGCAGCATTTAACTCTAATGCAAAATTTGGCAGTGCTTTATACTTCCAATCTCCACGTCGAGTTGAAGTTGTATTTAATATGATGTTTTAGTGATTAATCTAAATAAAATTAACATTTGATAACAAGCACTATACTTATTGTATAGTGCTTTTTCGTTAACTCAAAGTTTAGAAATAGGTTCCGATATGAGAAATTTAAATTTAATGGTGTTATTAGTTTTATTAATTTCTTTGGTGGCTTGTGTAAGTTTGCCAATTAAGAAGGATATTAGAGAAGGACATTTTAGATTAAAGAATTTTCAGTTTGAGCAAGGAAAAAAACGGGAATATGTTCATCTACTGTGTAATAGTAAATCGCCATCTTAATGGGTCACTGCAAGCCAATATGAAACGGGACGTCATATACTTTGGGTTAAAGCTTCTCTAGGCAGTAGAGATTTTTCGTCCGCCGAAAGAAATGCATTTGGACAGTTTGATGTAGATCTAGAGTCTGGTAAAGATTATCA
>NZ_JACJFH010000244.1:0-1078 GCF_014164495.1 Pseudoalteromonas sp. SG41-5
TTGAATACATCGAGGTTGATTATAATCGGACAAGAAGGCACAGTGCTCTCGGGTATCTAAGTCCAGTTAACTTTGAAAATAAAAATGTCGCTTAATGAAGTGTCCAGTCTGGCTGGAGCAGATCACTCATTGTTAGAAGCGCATGGCCTCAAGTTAATACTTGATGCCTATAAGTCAAAACGTAACCCTAGTTTCGCGCCTAAGTTACTGACCAAGGGGGGGTTGCTAAAAGCTGAATTGATAGCGAAGAATATATAATATTGAATAATAGATATTTATTACTTTTTATGAGGTTTTATGAAGTTATATGTAAAAGATTTGGACACCGGAGAAAAAGTGTATTTGCAACAAACTGCAAAAGATAGAGATCAGCTGGTAAAGGTTTTAGGGTCGGAAAAATTTAAAGTACAAAATAAAATATACTTCGTTGAGAATGTACAAGCAGAAATTGATAGTAAAACTGCTCCAGCCATGGCCCTTGGTGGCGTAATTGGGGTTTTGGGAGGAGTGCCAGGCGTATTAATAGGAGGATTAATAGGAGGGTTACTTGGTAATAACTCTGATGAAGAAGATAAATTAAAAGTTGCGAATTTTAACCGGAGTAGACATGTACAAAAGAATTAACTTTGGGCTTCTATTTGTAATGATATTACTATTCTGTTTCTCGTTCTTTTATATTTCAAATAAAAAGCTGATAAACGTGAGTATTAGGCAAGTGTTAGAGTGGAAAGAGTTGAATTTATCAATATGGATATTAGTATCGATTTCCTTTTTTATTCATTATTTGGCAGAAAAAAATAATAAGATAAATTATTCAGGTTTGATCTATAAGCACTTCGGTATTTTTGCAGATTCAGCTTTTGCGGCAATAACTTATGGCTTAGCCGCAACTACTTCAGCCGCTATTTTGAAAGGAGTATATATTCAGCAGTTTTTTGGCGATGTAGTTTATTTTGCGTATTCTCATGACTTTGATCACCGATTCTCATCAGCTTTGATCACCTGATTTATCATTTTGTAGAGCCGTTTTTAAATTAGCTTAACTGATCATCATCAGTCAATTTATTTAACTGTTTTC
>NZ_JACJFH010000245.1:0-1073 GCF_014164495.1 Pseudoalteromonas sp. SG41-5
TCAGGGTAGTTTAATGCATCTAACATTGCATCAAGGGATTGTTCATATTCATCAAGCATATAATAACTATCACCGATAGATACTTTAAGCCAAACCGCTTGCTCCCAATCCTCATCTGGGTCGGTAAGTAAATCAAAGGCTTTTTGCCAGAGTGTAATTGCGCCTTGAAAGTCTTCTTCATCAAAAAGATCATTGCCTTGCTCGCAATACTCATCTATTTGGTCATGTACGTTCATTGGTTATACTCATTAAAAAAAGTTTTGTATTTTTTCGGCTGCTCTACAAAGCACCTGCCTTTAGAGATAGAGTTAGCTTTATCAAACCATTCATATGCTTGTTCGAAATCACCCATTTCAAATAATATAATACCTTTAATGAAGCTGGGATTATCATCATATGATATACAAAAATCAGAATTTAAGTACTCATCAATTAATGCTCTCGCGTCAGCTAATTTCTCAATTGCAATAAAATGTTCGCAGGCAGAAGTAATAATTATTAATGATTCTGACCATTGACTCTTCGGTGAAGGTACTAATTTGATTGCTTCTTGCATTGCAAAAAATGATTCCTCTATTTGGCCTCTCTTATTAAATTCAAAAGATTGATCAAATTTTTCATTAATCTCATTGCTTAACTTTTCATCTAATTCTTTCATTTTTTTAACTTATCATATTGGGGGGGAAGTAGGTTTCTTTTAATTGAGCTCCCGCAGAGCGGTTTAAGCTGTAATGATCCAATGTATAATTATTAGGGTCAAGCATCCATTCTCTTACCTCTTTAGATTTTGCGCCGTATTGTCTGCCAGTAGTGGTGGCATTCTCAAACAAAGTACTGAATAACTCGATTATTTCGTCAGAAACAGCGATTGGTTGTTCGTTTGCATCCACTGCTGTTTGATAATGGGCTTTGCATTCAAGCTCGCTTTCATCTTCGCAATTTAAAATGAGTTGTGCCTCAAGCCATGGCTCTTTTATTTGCTGATAAAGGTACTGACCAAGTTGTTGGGGGATATTTTTTATATCTGGTTGCATATGCTGTCCTTAGCGTTATAAATGAGTTTAAAATTGAAT
>NZ_JACJFH010000246.1:0-1063 GCF_014164495.1 Pseudoalteromonas sp. SG41-5
AATGATTGATTTGTAGTTAAACAAAGAAATAAATAGGATTTAGCTCAAGCAGTAAATAGCTGCTTGAGTGGGCAAAAGGATATTCATGTCAATTTCATATAAATTTGCAAAACTAAATGCAAGAGCAATAGAGAACTATCAGAACTTTAAACACTATATTTCCTCAAAAAAGTATGAATATAGTTCACCTAAAGGGTTAATGATTGTCCGATTTTTATTAGAAAAAGAGGATAATAAAAAAGTACAGCCTCAAAGCTTGGATAATGAAGGCCGCTACTTGGGTTTTCATAATGCAGCAGATTGGACGTTAGGGTTAGTATTGGGACCTATTCTTTTGGGAGTAACAGGTTAAATTGTCTCAGTTATATTTTTTGGGGTATGGTTTTATTCACAATTTACATCAACACCAGAAGACTTTCCATTTTGGTTTGTATTACCTGCAATCGGTTTTAATCTTTTTTTCTTAAACTTCAGCCCTATATTAGCGCGTTATATTCTACCTAAACGTGAAGTATATTTTGACCGTCAAAACCAAACAGTGAACTTTACGTGGTCGGTTGATAATGCCGAAAAAAATGAGCATGGCCATTCGACTTTTCCGTTCTCAGATATCGAGGCATTTTACGCTAAAGCGAACCATTCACAGGGCCATGGTGTGACCCATGCTATGTATATTGCCCATAAAGATTATGAAAACCACCATGGTGCATTTAGTGAAATACGGGTTAAAGACAACCCACAAAACCCAAACTACTGTAAGTATACATGGGAGCGCGTAGTGCGCTTTATGGACTTAAGTAAACGGCTCGTTGATTCACCAGAAATCGAGCCATTTCGTCATTTAGACCCGGTAACACATGAGTTTGATAAGCAAAATAACCGCCCTGAAAAGTACTGGCGTTTAATGAGCTACAAGCAGATGAAGCAAATAGAAGAACAGCTTGATGATGATATTTACCGCTTTAACTTTGACGGCGCTATCACCAATCCTAAACGCTGGGCAAATAAAGAAATCACCAAACCCTGGGAAAAGTGGCCAATAGATGAAAGCCTAAACAAACCA
>NZ_JACJFH010000247.1:0-1035 GCF_014164495.1 Pseudoalteromonas sp. SG41-5
AGTTCATTATCTTGTAATTTTCTTGGCAACTCTTCATAACGATCAAGGTTCCCATTAATAACATCAGCATAACCACTTGGTGTTTTTTGAAAGTCGATTACTTGATTTAGTGTTCCAAGCGTGACCCTATTTTCGTCGGCATAAAGTCCCATTGGTCTTGGAAATGCCTTTAATTTTGTTTCTAGCTTGCCATTATTGGAACGCACTAAAATAACACGTTGTGATTGATAACTTGTCGCAATCAACGATACGCCCAACTGAGCCAATATTTTTGGGAAGTTGTCACTGTGGGTGCTACTAAAATCTAACGGTTCCATTTCAGTGCTCATTAATTTCACTACCTTTTGATCTAATCAAAGTTACACTCTTTATATTATTTTTATTAACTACATGTGCAGGCAAAATATTTTCAACCATCGTTAATTTTGTTAACGGGTATTCAACTCCGCATGCTTTTAGCTGTGCCACAACGCCTGAAACAATAGCGGCTGATGATGAGGTGCCACCAAAATTTACATACCCATTAAGTGACGTTGATGCAATTGAAGAAGGGGCGTAATAATCAACACATTGCCCATAATTAGAAAACTCAGCAACATTCCCATTTTTATTTATTGCCCCTATAACAACCACTGAACTTAATGCCGATAGATGATTGACTTCACAAGCTTTCTTACCCGAATTTCCTGCTGAAACAACGATAATAGGTGCATTTGATGCAGATGCAACATTCTCAATTACCAGTGACGTAATACCCGATAATAACGGTAAAACCCAACTACAGTTGATAACATCCGCTTTCATCAACTTAGCGACCTGAAATGCCAATATTATAGAAGATGACCATGTTGAAACTTGCCTGATAGCTATTATTTCACTAGTCGGTGCGAAACCCTCAACCCCTATATTATCTTGCTTTGCAGCAATAACTCTAACCACACGTGTACCATGGTAATCAGTTGGGTTTTTAGCACTGGGTGCCAGTGTTTTTCCATCAGGACCATATTCAAACAATACTGTTCAATCATCAAACTC
>NZ_JACJFH010000248.1:0-1034 GCF_014164495.1 Pseudoalteromonas sp. SG41-5
GGTCACAACTTTCTGGATCACAGCCGTCTGAATTAGGACCATGGCTTGAAAAATTGACGTTATCAACCGTAACACTTTGGCATAAAACCGGGTTCACTAACCAAAAAGGTGAGTTTTTAATTGTTACGCCTTCGATTAAAATATTTTTACATTTATACGGTTGAATAAAAGGAGGGCGTAAATAGGCACCAGTACTGTATATACGTTGGCTGACAGGCACACCAGCTTCGGCATCAACCATTAACTGATCACGTGCTTCACGCTGGTGCAATACTTTACCTTGGCTATCTTTAATTAAATCCCAATGACCTTCCTTGTGTGGTCCCTTCCAAGGCCACCATGTTTGGTTATCACCATTTCCTTGCAGTGTTCCTTTACCTGTGATGGCAATGTTTTCTTGTTCATAAGCATAAATCAGTGGTGAGTAGCCCATCATTTCTAAGCCTTCCCAGCGAGTAAATACCTCTGGTAAGTAATGATTAGGATCAGTGCTGAAACTTAATATTGCCTTATCAGCCAAGTGTAAATTTACGTTAGAAAGTAAATGAATGGCACCGGTCAAGTAGGTGCCATTTGGAATGTAGACCTGACCACCTCCTTGTGCGTGGCAGGCTTCAATGGCGTTTTTAATGGCCTGTGTACAATCATGTTGACCATTTTCTTTTGCACCAAAGTCTTTAATATTAAATTGCTTAGCAGGGAAGGTTGGGACGACTATCTTAGCTTTTATATGTTCAGCCATTTGCCAATCGTCTGCGCTAATAGGCGCTTCAAAAACATTGAGCAAAGGCGCTGACTGACAGCCCATTAAAGTTGCTGTTACCAAAGTGCTAGAAGCTAATGCTTTAAGAAAATAGCGTCGTTGATTATTCATCTTGTATCCTGCTGCTGTAATTGGAATTATTATAATAGGTTAACATTAGCAGTTATTGCCACCGGTGGCAATGTGATTTTACTACAAAGTTTAAATTTTCAAAGACTTATTGTTTTTGAAAAAGTTATTTAAAATTAGTGACTAATAAAATAATCGATAG
>NZ_JACJFH010000249.1:0-1031 GCF_014164495.1 Pseudoalteromonas sp. SG41-5
AGATGATGGTGGAACAAATGACTTTAGCAACTTAGTACTCATCAGAAATAGCCCAGAGCACTCAGCTTTCACGACTTTTCAAAAAAGAGCTACTAATGGGCTAGAAATTGGTGATGTAAAATCAATAGAGTGGCCATTTCCAAAAGGGAATGTATATCCGAGGTAACTATGAAAAATGTAAATGAATTAATTAACTACCTGATAGAGAAGAACTCAGAGGAACAAACTCATTTTGGCGAAGGTTTTTTTCTTACACCAATAAGTTTGGATGAGTTAAAAGTTTTTAATGCGCATTTCACCCAAGCTTTCAACTTCCAACCTCCAAATGAACTTTTAGATCTATTAAAGATATCAAATGGCTTTTCTGTAAATGGATTAAATCTCTATAGTGCTAAAGAACAAAATGAACCATATTACTTAGCTGGGATTATTGAAGCCAATCAAGAATTTCATACGGAAGAATCTTTACGTAATTTCGTCGCTTTTTGTGATGAAAGCAGCTCCAGGGTGGTTTATAACTTAAAGGTGAATCAATTTCAGATTGTAGACTCTTTCACGTGGGAAGAGCTAGAAAGTTTCCCAGCTTTAACTTTGGCGATAAGTTCTTTACTTAGAACAGCAAATATTTTTGAATAAATCCAATACAGCTAAGGACAGCACATGCAACCAGAAATAAAAAACATCCCACAACAACTTGGTCAGTATCTTTATCAACAAATCAATGAGTCATGGCTTGAAGCTCAACTGATTTTAAATTGCGAAGATGAAAACGTACTTGAATGCACAGCTCACTATCAAACAGCGGATGATGCAAGCGAACAGCAGATTATCGTGACAGACGAGATAGTCGATTTATTCAACAACCTATTTGAAAGTGCCACTAAACACCAACCTGAAAACTGGACACGCGCCATTTTTACTATTACACGGCAAGGCCAGTTCAACCTGAACTTTGAGCGTGATAATAATGATGATGACGTTATCACTGCACAGCAAACTTATTAAACAATATTGATTTACCCGCTCTTTAA
>NZ_JACJFH010000024.1:0-54713 GCF_014164495.1 Pseudoalteromonas sp. SG41-5
TTAGTGATTAAGATTGGTACGACTGAGTGGATTCGAACCAGCGACCTGTGGACCGGGTGATTAAGAGTAGGTAGTGCTTTTTCTTGATATAATTTCTATTTATGAATTGGTACGACTGAGTGGATCCGAACCGCTGACCTTTGGACCGGGTGATCAAGAGTAGTTAGTGCGCTAATCAACTGAGCTAAGGTTTACGAATTGAGGATTTTAGTGATTAAGATTGGTACGACTGAGTGGATTCGAACCAGCGACCTGTGGACCGGGTGATTAAGAGTAGGTAGTGCTTTTTCTTGATATAATTTCTATTTATGAATTGGTACGACTGAGTGGATTCGAACCACCGACCCCTACCATGTCAAGGTAGTGCTCTAACCAACTGAGCTACAGTCGTACAATATATTTGAATGGGACTTTTACTTAAATTTGGTACGACCGAGTGGATTCGAACTACTGGCCTCCGGACCGGGTGATCAAGAGTGGGTAGTGCTTTTTCTTACGATAGTACTTTTATTTAAAATTTCCTTAAATTTGGTACGACCGAGTGGATTCGAACCACCGACCCCTACCATGTCAAGGTAGTGCTCTAACCAACTGAGCTACGGTCGTATCATAAATTTAAGTTTTGCTAATTGCTTAACAACGGTCGCTAATATATAGCGTGCGCTGAAGTGAATCAAGCGAGAAACGCTTTTTTTAGTTCGTTTGCCGTTTTTTTATTCATATTGGGCTGATTTCACACGTTTTATAAAATTTTTGCCACCAAATAACGTGTGTTTTGGTGGAGTCTTTAAATGCTGTGAGTATATTATTTGGCTGTGCTGGGCTTAGTAATGCCGTTAGTTGCGGTTGTATTGGGCTGGAGTCTTGCCATAATGCTTGATACAACGGCATTAGGCGCTCTAAAGCACCTGATAGTTGAGCCTGATAGGGTTGTAACTGCTGCAAGTAATACTTCTTGAATACGTTGCTGAGGATCTGTGCTTGGCGTTTATTTTTTAGCGGGTTGCATAGTGTGCTTAGCTCAATATTCGCTAAAAAGTTACTAGTACTATTATTTAGCTGTGTTTGTTGGCGTACTGCGCTTATTAAAGCTTGATTGAAGTTAAACTGGCGCAATTGCGCCAGTAGCGGATAGAGCGCTTTAGAGTCTATTTGTGCATATTGCTGCTGTATTATTTGCTGTTTTAAATTCACTAGGCTTTGCAGCGCAAGTTCGGTTTCTACAAGGCCGGCTAAGTTTGTATCAAGTGTATAGCCGGTTAGCTGCCATGTGCGTTTTAGTTCTGGGTCTTTATAAAGTAGCTGCTTGAACTGATCTAATAACTGTTGTTTTTTATTATGTAATTCGTTACTTATGGCTTGATAACTTTTTGAATCAGGTTCTAGACTATCTAAGCACTGTGGTGCAAATTGAATAAATTGAATCTGGTATATTAACTGGCTAGCAGGAGAGGCGAGTTTTCCTAGTTGACTATTATGTTCAGCAATAAGGGTATTGAGTTTACAGTGTGAAAGTTGTGCCAGTTGCAATATGCTCAACTGTTGTGCATTTGTTGGTTTATTGTTGCTAACAGCTGATAGCGCAACATTGGTAAGTTTTGCTGTATCAGGAGTTGGCTTGTCTAACGCATTCGCGAGCCGCTGCTGATATTCTAAATACACATCAGCGGGTTTATCTGTGCATGCACAAAGTAGCAGTAAACAGCAAAGTAAACTACAAAGGTAACCAAACCGTGACGTTTGGTTACCTTGTTGGTGCGATTTTTTAAGCGCTTTTAAGTGGTTCATGTTTGAATCTATTCGCGACAGTGAGCATTAATAACACTGCGGCTACACTTAAGCCGACGATGATACCTACCCAAAAACCATGCGGGCCCATTGCTGGCACTATTAAATCGGTGCGTGCTAAAACAAAACCCAGTGAAAAACCAATCAACCAGTAAGATATAAAGGTTATATACGAAATCGGTGCTGTGTGTTTTAAACCCCTTAATATACCGTTGGCAGCTACTTGTAAGGAATCAGGTAGTTGATAAATACACGCTAGAATCATGATTGACGTTGCTAAGGCAATAACACGTGCATCATCTGTATAAAGTTGACTGATCACGTCACGGCCAAAGAAGGTTATGGCAGCAAGTATAACGGCAATGATCATGGCTAGAATATAGCTTGTTGAAATAGCTTTTTTAAGCTGCTGAAAATGATGTTGGCCGTATAAATTGCCAATCCTAATACTGATCGCAATAGATAAACTCAGTGGCATCATAAACAGCAAGGTTGTGACACTTGCAGCAATCTGATGGCCGGCTACCGCAACCGCACCTAAGTGCGCAATAAATAACGGAATACAGGCAAATAAAGTGACTTCAAAAAATGTAGCAAGTGAGATTGGTATGCCCACCTTAGTAATTGCCCACATGGTTGGTAATTGCGGTGCTTGAAAGTTTGCTAATAGTGTTTTGGCATCTACTTTTTTACTTAACTGGCAATAAATAACTTGTGCGATGGCCATTGCAGTAAATACCAATGCGGTGGCAATCCCACAGCCTGCACCACCGAGTGCTGGCATACCAAACATACCGTGAATAAACACATAGTTGGCTGGGATATTGATGGCTAAACCAATTAAGCTGATATAAAAAGCCGGCTTTGTCATCCCCATGCCTTCGGTAATATTACGATAAACACTGAATACTAAAAATCCAATAATGCCCCATTTTACAGAATGAATATAGTCATAGGCCATATTGGCAATAGCAGGGCTGGTATCGAGTTTGAGAATAATAATATCGGCAAAATAGGCAATAGATAAACCGATAACACTCAATACACCAGCTAGGTACAAGCCTTGTTGAAAGTAATGGCTGATGCCGGTTTTATCGTTAGCGCCGGAAAATTGCGCAATTATGCCAGTCAGGGCTAATAATATGCCTTGCAGAGCCAACATGGCGGGGTTCCATACGCCGGTTGCAATTGACAATGCTGCTAAATCGGTAGGACTCACTTGTCCTGCCATGATGGTGTCGACCACTGACATTAAAACTAAGGTTACTTGTGCTAAAAAAACGGGGATTGCCAGAGAAACTAACCGTTTGGCTTCCCAACTACAAAAAGTCATATCACTTACTACGTAAACTGAAGAGGCAGATAGTGTAATCGATAAAGCACAGAATCAAAAATTATAGCGATGAGTCAATGTTATTGGTTACAGTAATAATAACGTGGATCGGGTAAACTAAAGCGTTAAATAATATGAATAGTATCTACTTTAGGTAATAAAAGGTGAATTGATTTATGTTTACAGGAATTGTGCAAACACAAGCGACGGTGATTTCGACTAACCAGCAGCAAGGTGTGATGCGTTTAGTGCTCGCTGTAGCAAAGCAATATGTTACAAAACTTGAGTTAGGTGCCAGCGTTGCCATTAATGGTTGCTGTTTAACGGTTGTTAAAGTAGAAAATATCTCTGATCAACCGCTTGCTCAGGTTCACTATGATGTAATTGACGAAACATTACAGTTAACTAACTTAGGAAAGCTTATTGCTGGCAGTACCGTTAACTATGAGCGCTCTATGACTTTTGGTACTGAGTTAGGTGGGCATATTGTATCTGGTCACATTCACTGCACCGCCCAGATTGAAAATATTATTCATACACAAGATAATTGTAAAATACAGTTGTGCTTACCAAGTAAATGGCAAAAGTATGTGATGTATAAAGGTTTTGTATCAGTCAATGGCGCTAGTCTCACGGTCGGTGAAACCGATGAGCAGGGCTTTTGGCTGCATTTGATCCCAGAGACATTAGCTATTACCAATATTGGTAAGGCTGTAATTGGTGATGCGCTAAATATCGAAGTTGATCAACAAACTTATACCATCATCAATACGGTCGAAAACTACTTACGGCAGCAGGCTTCGTAGTCAAATATAAATGCTAGGCTAAAATATTTGTTCGTCATCGCTGTCTATATGTAACTCTACCTTGCTGTTAGCATAGTCAATATGCATATTAAAATGGATAGGGTTACAGCATGCTGCGCAATCTTCGAAGTAATCTTGATCGCCATCACTAGCATCAAGGGTAATATGAATATGATGGCCACAATGTGGGCAGCAGATCCGTTGTGAGAGTTGGTTTTTCATAAATGATTCAACCTTACAAAGCAGAGCAATAAAAGGTAATTATTTATCGCTGCTGATAAATGGTTATGCCCCCCACAATTGAACGCTAGCGCCTGTCATTGCTGGGGTTGTTCAACATTAAGCGATACCTAAATATAGTCTGCTTTATTCATTTATGACATCTATTTGACAATAAAAACGACCTTATTTCAGTAGTAGTTCTATTTTTTGTTTAGCTTCAGTAAGATAGTGGCCGGCAAAGATATTTGCATGATTTAAAATAGGGTAAAGCTGGTAAATTAACTTACGTTGCTCATAGCCCTGTGTTAGTGGGTAATGCTTGTTATAGGCGATGTAAAAAGCGTCAGGTAAAGGAGCAAACAGCTCGCTCATGGCAATATCAACTTCCCGATCACCATAATAGCAGCTCGGATCAAATACACTCGGTACTGATTGAATAAATCCCATGTTGCCACGCCAAAAATCGCCATGCAACAATGATGGTTTTACGGTATGACCATGTAGCATGTCTTTTATCAGGGCGACAAAGTAATCTTTGTCAACGAGATCAATGCCTTTTTCATGCAGTAATTGGAGCTGCCAGCCAATGCGCTCTTCGGCAAAAAATATATTCCATTTTTTATGCCAGCGATTGGGCTGAGTTGTTGGGCCAATAAAATTATCCTGATCAAAACCAAACATGGCTTGGCGATGTTTCAGATGCAGGCTTGCAAGGTGGCTACCCATAATATGCCAGTTGGTATGAGGTTGTTGGTCAAGTTCAAGCCATTCTAAAACGATAAATGAAAACTCAATATTAGCACCTGTAGTGATACAATCTGGCACCATAAATAAGCTCTCTTTAGTGAGCAGTTGTAAATTGTGGGCTTCGTTTTCAAATCGCTCTAAGTCACTACGATGGGCTACTTTTACAAAATACTGGTGTATACCATCACTGAGTTGAAATAATTTATCGTTATTAGGGCTTTGCAGTTGGCGTTTTATAGTGTGTTTAAAGTCAAAATGCATAGCTTGGCTTATCTGTTCGTTAACCGTATTCCACATAGCATTGTTCACCTTTTATACAGATAGTTAAACTATGGCAAAAAGTAGTTAAATAAACAAACTCTTGAGAGTAAAATTAATATTTTGTAAGCGCGCGCTTAGATTTATGCAACAACCAAGTGGAGAGAATGATGAATAAAAGCCTTATTACCAATGTAATTGCCGGGATTTTAGTGGTGGCGGGTTTTCTATTTGACCAAGCAATTGTACTGTCAATCGGCTTATTTGCACTCTCAGGCGCAGTGACTAATTTACTCGCAGTGCATATGTTATTTGAAAAAGTACCTTTGTTATATGGGTCGGGCGTGATCCAGCTGAAGTTTGCAGGGTTTAAAGTGGCGATTAAAAATCTTATTTTAACCGAGTTCTTTTCAGAGCAAAAAATATCTCAATTGTTAGGCAACAAAAATATCAATGTTGATCTACAGCCAGTGATCAATGAAGTCGATTTAAATCCTGCTTTTGATAGCTTACTTGACGTTATTGAGCACTCCCAATTTGGTAGCATGTTAGCGATGTTTGGTGGTAGTGCCACGGTTGAGCCGATGCGCGAAGCATTTATTGACAAAATGCGTGGTTCATTACTTAATATGAGCGAAACCGATGAGTTTAAAAGCTTGGTGAATGAAAAATTAACGCAATCAGGACTCGCAAGTGATTCGTTGTTTAACACGGTTTCTGGCTTAGTTGATGAGCGTTTAGACGAGCTGACACCAAAAATGGTCAAAGATATTATACAAACTATGATCCGTGAGCATTTAGGCTGGTTAGTTGTATGGGGCGGGGTATTCGGTGGTTTGTTTGGCCTGATTGCTGCAATTATATAAATTAATTTTAAGCAGGCCAACGACTCGCCTGCTTAAATTTGATATTGCTTAGCCATACTACTTAGAACCGGCAACAACCATAATTGTTTGTTGGTCTAGTTTTGCTAAATCTTGAATTGAGGTACCCGTTGTCGTTTCAAGGTTTAGATACTTTGCCGTTTTATTAAAACCGTAAGTTCCCGCAAATTTTGCGATACTCAAGTTGTTACAACGTAGTTTATTGGTTACGGTTGTTTTGCTAATACGTAAGTCTTTCATTGTTGCATAAAGTTGCAAACGTTTATTGGAGCTCACAGCCATACAAATTTGAGTGCCAGGGCTATTATCAGCTGCAACAAATTGTGCTGCTTCAGTATTGGTTGTAGTAAGTGCTGCTGAGCTTAAAAGTAACGTTGTACAAAGTGTAGTTGTTAAAGTATTCATCATCATTCTCCAGTGGTTTGGTATGTCTGCTTGTTGACGAGTTAAATATTAGCTTTATTTTTAAATAAAGCTGTAAATGAAAATCGACAAGATGTAACACCGTGTGTGGATGTGTTTTATAATAACTAACTATCTGATAGTAAATGATTTAATGTGTGTTTTTTGACATGTTTCAAACAAATTATTTTTCACTTTTTTTATTGCTTTTGGTTGTTTTTCAATCTGCTTTCATAGGTTTTACATGCTATTTACTTTAGAGTCATTGCACTTTGTTGTGCAGCATTACTGACATATTTTTCAACCCTGTTATGATCGTCTTGATTATCAAATACCTGTCTATTAGGAGACTCTGTGAGTAAAACATTGGCGAGTTATTATCAGCAAGCATACGCCTGTGAACAGCATAATTTTAACCGTTGCTTTTATTGTGGCTGTGAAGCGACTGAGCGCGATCATTGCCCGCCATTGCATATGCTACAAAGCATTATTGATTTAGGTGAAGAAGCTGAGTTTATTAGTATTCCAGCGTGCTATGAATGCTATGCAATATTGCATAACGAGCGCTTAATGACGATTGATGAACGCTTTACTAAGTTAAAAAACAAACTCGGTGCCAAATATGCTAAACCACTGCGGGTTTATAATATGTGGCATGAGAATGAACTTAGCGATATGAGTGATGAGTTTGCACATAGCATTAAAGCGGGTATGGCGTTAGGAAAAGAAGCCGCAGAGCGCTTGGCGTTTAGTGGTTTTAGTTATGCAACCGAAGAAGCCAAGGTCACAGTGCGAGAAAAAACGGCTGAGTTTGATGTCGAAGGCGCCATTTTTACTGATTTTAAAGAAGCTTTAAATTATTGTATTAGCGAATTAAAAGTACAAAAAAGTGATTTTTATAAAATTTTAGTAGAAGACTACCAAGGTGATTTTAATAAAGCCTTGAGTCAGTATCGTCATCGTCACGATAAAGTGACTGCCGCTAAAGATGGCGATTGCCTAATTAAGGATTTTTCAAAATTGCATAAACAAAATTCAGACTTCGTAACTCGAACTGTTAAGCACTTTATTAGTAAAGATCCAAGTTTGACAACAGAAGCTGCACTTGAGCAACTGTATAACAATTATATTAAGAAATAACATTCATCTTATATAAATGCAGCTCTAGCTGATTTTTTAGCTTTATGTTGTGTGTTTATATAAAGTAACAAAAAAACAACAACAGAGACTAATATGATGCAAAAATTTGCTCCTTCATTGTTGGTTGTTGCACTTGGTGTGGCGATTGCCGGCTGCCAAGACAACGGCCCACAAGACGACAAAGTAACAATCAATAAAAATCCATATCCAAGTACCTATAAGGTACTTAAATCAACCACGACGCTTATCACCAATGCAACAGTACTAACAGGTACAGGTGAGCGTTTAGAAGAAGCCGATGTATTACTTGTTGACGGAAAAGTGCAACAAGTCGGTAAAGATCTAACTGCACAAGCTGATTTGACTATTGATGCACAAGGTAAATGGGTTACACCTGGGCTTATTGATGTACATTCACATTTAGGAGCATACCCAAGCCCTTCTGTTGAATCTCATCAGGACGGCAATGAAATGACCAGCCCAAATACTGCCGAAGTGTGGGTTGAGCATTCAATTTGGCCGCAAGACCCTGGCTTTAACCGCGCGCGTGAAGGCGGTATTACCGCATTACAAATTTTACCCGGCTCAGCTAATTTATTTGGTGGTCGTGGGGTTACTTTAAAAAATGTTCCATCGCACACGATGCAGGGTATGAAGTTCCCTGACGCACCGTATGGTTTAAAAATGGCCTGTGGTGAAAACCCTAAGCGTGTTTACGGGCGTAAAGGGGTATTACCATCAACACGAATGGGCAATATGGCCGGTTATCGTGAGGCTTGGATAGGCGCCGCTGAATATAAACGCGCGTGGGATAAATACGATGCTGATTATGCAGCAGGTAAAAATCCAGAGGTGCCGCATCGTGATATTAAATACGATACATTGCGTGGTGTATTAGAAGGCGAAGTTAGGATCCACAATCATTGTTACAAAGCAGAAGAAATGGCAATGATGATTGACCTTTCAAAAGAGTTTGGTTATCACGCGGGTACTTTCCATCACGGTATTGAAGCATACAAAATTGCTGATTTACTTGCAGATAACGGCTCATGTGCTGCGCTTTGGCCTGATTGGTGGGGCTTTAAAATGGAAGCTTACGACATGGTACAAGAGAACGTAGCGATTGTTGATGCGGTTAAAAATTCTTGTGCTGTTGTTCATTCAGACTCTGACACCACTATCCAGCGCTTGAATCAAGAAGCCGGTAAAGTAATGTACCGCGCTAACGATAATGGGTTTAATATTTCAGAACAGCACGCAATTAAATGGATCACTTCGAATGCTGCAAAATCGCTAGGTATAGCTGATAAAACCGGTTCACTCGAAGCTGGCAAACAGGCTGATGTGGTAATTTGGAATCAAAGTCCGTTTAGTGTTTATGCTAAAGCTGAGCAAGTATTTGTTGATGGTGCGAAAGTGTATGATCGCTACGATGATACATTCCAAGCACAAAGCGATTTTATGTTAGGTCAAAAATAAGGAGTAACTAGGATGACAAAATTAACACATTCATTTTCACTCTCGCTAGTTGCTGCTGGTTTGTTAGCAAGTACTGCGGTGAACGCCCAATCAGTCGCGATCATCAACGCCACTGTTCATACCTCAACTGAGCAAGGTATTTTACAAGGCGCTAGCATCATCATGGATGAAGGCAAAATTATTGCTATTAATCCTGCAACAGTCGAAGCTGATACGATTATTGATGCCAAAGGGCAAATTGTTACAGCTGGATTTATTGGCAGCATGAATCAGTTAGGTCTAGTTGAAGTGGGCGCTGTTGCTGGCTCTCGCGATGCTGGCGATGATAAAGCGGGGATCGATTTTGATCCAAGCCTAGCATTTAATGCTCACTCAAGCTTGATCCCGTATGCACGTAAAGGTGGCATCACCCGTGATGTGATCACCCCTCATGGCGGAGAAAGTATTTTTGCAGGCCTTGCCAGCGTAGTTGATTTAAGCGGTGAGTTTGACAGTGTTAAGCAAACGCAAGTCGCGCTGGTAGTTAATTTAGGTGAGAAAAGCAAAGGCTCGCGCGCAATGTCGCTGAAAAACTTGATTGATAAGTTAGCAGCACATCAACAAAAAGCCAGCAAAAAAGATAAAAAAGACGATGCTGTACCAAGCACTGAAGATAAAGTGCTCGATAAAGTATTAGCGGGTGAAATGCCACTATTAGTAACGGCTTCTCGCGCCGCAGATATTATTGAGCTAATCAAAGTAAAACAACAGTTTTCACTTAATTTAGTGATTGCAGGCGCACAAGATGCCGTGGTTGTAAAAGAGCAATTAGCGCAAGCAAATGTTCCAGTCATTGTAAGTTCTATGGAGAGCTTGCCAGGCAGTTTTGATTCGCTACATGCGAGTTTAGATAATGCAGGCAAACTCGAAAAAGCAGGCGTAAAGGTGTTGTTGTCGATCGCAGGCGATGCCAGTCACAATGTTTATCAATTGCGTTTTGACGCGGGTAATGCGGTTTCTTATGGCATGACACAAGCGGGTGCATTAAAAGCGATAACAGCGAATGTTGCTGATGTATTTGGAATTAATGCCGGTAGTGTGGCGGTAGGTAAAGCTGCTGACTTAGTGATGTGGAACGATGACCCATTTGATTTTACTAGTCACGTAACTAAAATGTTTATTAACGGCGAAGAAGTTTCAACTGAAGCACGCCAAGATAAACTTCGTAAGCGTTATACTACTGACTCAGATATGCCTCGCGCATATACTAAGTAACTACGTTCAGCTTAGTAACTTGAACAATTTAAAGGCTGCATTTGCGGCCTTTTTGCTTTTTGTATCAGTGAAAAATAAAACATTATTTAAAAGCCACAAAAAAGGCGCTCACTTTAACAGTGAGCGCCTTTTAAATTTAAATCGATACTTATACTAGTTTAGCTAAGATATCGTTAAATGTTGTGCTAGGGCGCATTGCTTTAAATGCTGCATCATCATTTGGTTGGAAATAACCACCGATGTTTACAGCTGGGCCTTGTGCATCGTTAAGTTCGTTAACGATTTGTTCTTTGTTGGTTTCTAAATCACTGGCGATTTGTGTGAACTGTGCTTTAAGTTCACTGTCATCGTTTTGCTTGGCAAGCTCTTGCGCCCAGAATAAAGATAGGAAGAAGTGAGAACCACGGTTATCAATTTCTTTCACTTTACGAGACGGTGATTTGTTTTCAGCAAGGAAAGTACCTGTTGCTTTATCAAGGGTATCAGCTAGCACTTGTGCTTTGTTGTTACCAGTATTTACAGCTAGGTGCTCAAGTGATGCCGCAAGTGCTAAAAACTCACCTAACGAATCCCAACGTAAGTGGTTTTCTTTTTCGAATTGTTGAACGTGCTTCGGTGCTGAACCACCCGCGCCAGTTTCAAATAAACCGCCGCCATTCATAAGTGGTACGATTGAAAGCATTTTTGCACTCGTACCAAGCTCAAGAATTGGGAATAAATCAGTTAGGTAATCACGTAATACGTTACCTGTTACTGAAATAGTATCTAGGCCATCTTTAATGCGTGCAAGAGAGAATAGGGTTGCTTCAAGTGGTGCAAGTATTTGAATATCAAGGCCAGATGTATCGTGGTCTGGCAAGTATGCGTTAACTTTTTTGATTAACTGTGCATCGTGCGCACGGTTTTCGTCAAGCCAGAAAATAGCAGGGTTACCGGTAGCGCGTGCACGGTTTACAGCTAATTTAACCCAATCTTGGATTGGTGCATCTTTAACTTGGCACATGCGCCATACATCGCCTTGCTCAACAGTGTGTTGTAGCAATACGTTGTCAGCACTATCAACAACACGGATCACACCGTTTGCTGGTGCTTCAAAGGTTTTGTCGTGTGAACCATATTCTTCAGCTTTTTGTGCCATTAGGCCAACGTTAGGAACGCTACCCATAGTGGTTGGATCAAATGCACCGTGTTCTTTACAGAAATCAATTGTTGCTTGATAAACACCAGAGTAACAACGATCAGGAATGACAAAGCTAGTATCTTGTAATTTACCTTCACTGTTCCACATTTGACCGCTTGAACGAATTGCAGCAGGCATAGACGCATCGATGATCACATCACTTGGTACGTGTAAGTTAGTGATACCACGATCAGAATCAACCATCGCAATTGCAGGGCGTGTAGCATATACAGCGTCAATATCAGCTTCGATTTCAGCGCGTTTAGCATCGTCTAATGTTTGGATTTTAGCGTAAACATCACCAAGACCATTATTAACATCAACACCTAGCTCAGCAAATAAAGCGCCGTGCTTAGCAAAAACGTCTTTATAGAATACTTTTACCGCATGACCAAAGATGATTGGATCAGATACTTTCATCATGGTTGCTTTCATATGTAATGAAAACAGAATGCCTTTTTCTTTTGCAGCATCGATTTCAGCCGCTAAGAAAGCTTGTAGTTTCGTAATACTGATTGAAGATGCGTCAATCACTTCACCAGCAAGTAATGGCGTGCTTGCTTTAAGAACAGATACGTCGCCATTTTCAGCAACGTGCTCAATACGTACATCAGTAGCAGTATCAAGCGTTACTGATTGCTCAGAGCCAAAGAAATCGCCTTCGCTCATGCTCGCAACATTTGAAGCAGAATCTTTGCTCCATGCACCCATTGAATGTGGGTTGTTACGTGCATATTCTTTTACAGAGCCAGGAGCACGACGATCAGAGTTACCTTCACGTAATACTGGGTTTACAGCACTACCTTTGATTTTGTCGTAAGTTGCTTGAATTGCTTTTTCTTCATCTGTTTTAGGTTCAGCAGGGTAGTCTGGCAGTGCGTAACCTTTTGCTTGTAATTCTTTGATAACAGCACGTAATTGTGGAACTGATGCACTGATATTTGGTAATTTAATGATGTTTGCTTCAGGTTTTTTAGCCAGCTCGCCTAATTCAGCAAGCGCATCACCAATACGTTGTTCTTCAGTTAAATACTCAGAAAAGTTAGCAATAACACGACCCGCTAAAGAGATGTCACGTGTTTCAACTTCAACGCCTGCGGCATTAGTGTATGCTTGGATGATCGGCAGCAAAGAGTATGTTGCTAGTGCCGGAGCTTCGTCTGTTTTAGTGTAGATAATTTTTGATGTCATCATCATTCCTAGATAGTAGGCGTAAGAGCCATATTCAACAATGCAAAGAAATATCATCGCCATCATGCGTGCACGACGTGACAATGATCAGTCAGTTAGGTGTTAATACTGTTGATTAAATAATCACACCTGACGAACTGTATTTAATTTTATGTTATTTATAAACTAAGTAAATTAGCCATTAGCCTAATTATTAGTGTTTAAAGGGCCTTTTGAGGCTGCTTTTAAGCACCTAAGAGTGTAACAAGCTTGGCAACAAAGGGCTAATAACAAATATATACCCAAACCATCTCAAGATGCGAGTTTCAGTTGGAATTAAAAGCGATTTAGGCAAGGCATTGATTGCAAATAATAGTGGTTCTATTGTTAAAATCAATAACGCAGTATAAATCGCTTTTAAACCAACCCGTTGGGCGTTTCACAGGCACTTACTCTCATCGTTGTTACTTCTTAAAAGGGACTGCCATTGTTGCAAAGTAACGCCTTGATATTAAGCCCCTGTGAAACGCTGGATTCTGCATCTTGAGGTGGTTTGGGTATAACATGGGGGTATTAAAAAAGAATTTCAAGAGGAAGGACAGTTTTTGTTCATTCTGTACGTTTAATTTCTAATAGATTAAAAATGCCAGCTTTGAATCTGAATGTACAATTTAGTTGGGATTAAATAAATTTAGAGGAATTAAGCGAGGATCTTTATAGGTCGCTCGCTTTAGTCGAACGTCTAAACAACTACACTAACTCTTCGTTAGGCGCTATATTAGTCGCATGCATGCCTTTAGGGCCTTGCTGCAATTCGAATGTTACATCTTGACCAGCTTTAAGTGTTTTATAACCGTCCATTACAATCGTTGAGTAATGGGCGAATATATCATTCTCGCAGCCGTCTTCTACGATGAAACCAAAACCTTTGGCATTATTGAACCATTTGACTTTACCACAAGCCATACTTCTACATCCTTCTATAAGTTGACTAATTTAGTTATTCTAAACCGTATAGTTTGATAGACTGACTAAGGTTTAATCAATCTACAACTGACTGTAGTTTATTTCGCCGATCAGTCAAGTGTTTTAAACTATTTTTTTAACATTTAATTTATTTTTTATTCAAGTTTGCTTGAGTTCCAAAGACAAGACTATATTTAATTATGAGTGGCATGAAAGATTCAGGTGTTTTAGATACGGTTCGCGATAGTGAGAAGCAAAAACTGCAACCACCGCGAAAATACAAAGTCATTTTAAATAATGATGATTACACGCCAATGGACTTTGTGATAGAAGTACTAACGACGTTTTTTAATATGGATAGCGATAGAGCAACAGATGTGATGCTGCAAGTTCATCAAAATGGTCGCGCAATTTGCGGTGTTTATACCGCAGATGTAGCGTATACCAAAGTTGAACAAGTAAACCGTTATGCACGAGATAACGAGCATCCACTGCTATGTAGTTGTGAGCAGGAATAATACCAAGGTAGGGTGATCAAAATACCCATCACAACGGTATAAAAATATTATCTCAGTAAGGGGTTGCTAATGCTAAACAAAGATTTAGAACTAACTTTAAACGCGGCGTTTCGCGAAGCGCGTACACGTCGCCATGAATTTATGACTGTAGAGCACCTATTACTTGCCCTACTTGATAATCCATCGGCTGGAGAAGCGCTACACGCCTGCGGGATTGATATGGCAGCATTAAAAGCTGAGCTATCAGAGTTTATTAATGAGACCACTCCAGTCATTCCTGATTTAGAAGAAGAACGTGAAACTCAACCAACACTTGGTTTTCAGCGGGTATTGCAACGCGCAGTATTTCATGTGCAATCATCGGGTAAAAACGAAGTAACAGGCGTCAATGTGCTGGTTGCCATTTTTTCAGAACAAGAAAGCCAAGCGGTTTACTTGCTGAAAAAAGCTGATATCTCGCGACTAGATATTGTGAACTTTATATCTCATGGTATCTCTAAAGCAGACGATGACATGGGCGGTGAAGATGCTGATGACATCCATGAAGAAGTACAAGCCGTTCAAGGCGAAGAGCCAAGTAAATTAGAAAACTTCACGTCTAATTTGAATGTACTCGCCCGTGAAGGGAATATCGACCCATTGGTGGGCCGTGATAGTGAAGTAGAGCGCACGGTACAAGTACTGTGTCGTCGTAAAAAGAATAATCCGTTATTAGTTGGCGAAGCTGGGGTAGGTAAAACTGCTATTGCTGAAGGTCTAGCGTATCGCATAGTGCATGAACAAGTACCCGAAGTGATTGCCGATGCTGTGGTGTACTCGTTAGATATGGGGGCATTACTTGCTGGTACTAAATACCGCGGTGATTTTGAAAAGCGCTTTAAAGCATTACTAAAAGAGCTTCAGGCGAAACCTGGCGCTATTTTGTTTATTGATGAGATCCATACCATAATTGGTGCCGGCGCAGCCTCTGGTGGCGTTATGGACGCATCTAACCTGCTTAAACCACTGCTTTCGAGCGGTAAGTTACGTTGTATGGGCTCAACTACCTATAACGAGTATAAAAATATCTTTGAAAAAGACCGTGCGTTAGTGCGCCGTTTTCAGAAAATTGATGTACTTGAACCAAGTGTCGCTGATACCACTAAAATACTTAATGGTTTAAAAGAACGTTACGAAGAGCATCATGGCATTCGCTATACGCAAAAAGCGTTAAAAGCGGCGGCAGAGCTCAGTGCTAAGTACATTAATGAGCGTCACTTACCTGATAAAGCCATTGATGTTATTGATGAAGCGGGTGCTAGCCAACGATTACAACCGATCTCTAAACGCAAAAAAACCATTGGTGTGGCAGATATCGAATTGATCGTGGCAAAAATGGCGCGTATTCCGCAGCAAAGTGTGTCATCAAGCGATAAAGAGACTCTTAAAAATCTTGATCGTAACTTGAAGATGTTGGTATTTGGCCAAGATCAATCAATCGATGCACTAACCTCGGCCATTCGCTTATCACGTTCAGGCTTATCAAATGAAGATAAACCAGTCGGTTCGTTTTTGTTTGCAGGACCAACGGGTGTAGGTAAAACGGAGGTAACTAAACAGCTTGCAAAATGTATGGGTGTTGAGTTTATCCGTTTTGATATGTCTGAGTATGTTGAGCGCCACGCGGTAAGCCGTTTAATTGGTGCGCCTCCAGGCTACGTTGGTTTTGAACAAGGTGGTTTGTTAACTGAGGCTGTGATTAAAAATCCACATTCGGTTGTATTACTGGATGAGATTGAGAAAGCTCACTCAGATATTTACAATATCTTACTGCAAGTGATGGATCATGGCACGCTGACCGATAATAACGGCCGTAAAGCTGACTTTAGAAACGTTGTGGTGGTGATGACTACTAATGCGGGCGTACAAGAAACAGTACGTAAATCAATAGGCTTTACTGATCAAGATCATTCTCATGATGCGATGAGCGAAATCAATAAAGTATTTTCGCCAGAATTTAGAAACCGCCTAGATAACATCATTTGGTTTAACCACCTTGATCGTGATGTAACTTTACTGGTTGTTGATAAATTTATTGTTGAGTTACAAGCGCAGCTGGATAAAAAGTCAGTTAATCTTGAGCTTACTAATAAAGCGCGGGAATGGTTGGCAGATAAAGGCTACGATAAAGCTATGGGCGCACGTCCAATGGGCCGCGTGATCCAAGAGCAATTGAAAAAGCCGCTGGCAAACGAGATCTTATTTGGGCAACTTATCGACGGTGGCACAGTGAAAGTGTCTATCAAAGATAAAAAATTGCGTTTTGATTATGAAACGAATTTAACACCTGCATAATTGCAGCGTTAAATAGAAAACAAAAAGCCCAGCAATTGCTGGGCTTTTTGTTTATTAAATGTAATTGTTAGTTTAGCTATCAATTACATTTAATAAACGCTTCAAGCTAATGTAGAAAGTAACTAAGTTACTCAGACAACTTAGCTAAAAACTTGATATTTCGTTAACGCACTAACTTAGCGAGCACGGAATACGATGCGACCTTTTGATAAATCGTATGGGGTCATTTCTACGGTAACTTTATCGCCGGTTAAAATGCGGATATAGTTTTTACGCATTTTACCTGAAATGTGAGCCACAACTACGTGACCATTTTCAAGCTCAACTCGGAACATTGTATTTGGTAAAGTATCAAGGACCGTCCCTTGCATTTCGATTACGTCTTCTTTCGCCATGTTTAGCGTAACACCTCTTTAATAGTTAAACGATGCAGATTCTGCCGAAAATACACCAATAAGTAAAGCCGCAGTAGGCATTTTTGTAAATTAAATAGCCAGCCACTGGTCTGCAACCCTATTTTGGGCAGGTAAAAATTGGGTTTTGTAACGCATTTTTGCACATTCATCAATTTGATAACCTAAATAGACAAATTCTTTATCGTATTGTTTGGCGAATTTGAGCTGCTCTAAAATCATAATTGTGCCCACACTGAAGTGCTCATAATCAGGATCAAAAAAAGTGTAAATAGCAGAAACAGCGTTGTGCATACAATCAGTTACCGCCACTGCAACCAGTTTCTCTTGGTCCCATAATTCAATAAAAGTAATTGGTAACCAGTGACAAAATATAAAGCTGTTGAACTGACTTTGTTCTGGTGGGTACATAGAACCGTCTTGGTGACGCTCGGTAATGTATTTACTGTATAACGGAAAGTATTCAGGGCGTTGTTGGTCTGAATATTTCACACTAAAGGCATTTTTTGCTTTATTAAGTTTACGTTTTTGTGATTTTGTCGGTAAAAATGCCTTAGCTAATACACGCACAGACTTACATGCGCTGCAAACAGGGCAGTGTGGTCGGTAAATTTGGTCACCACTACGGCGAAAACCGAGGGCCAGTAATTGCTCAAATTTGCCCGGGGTATAACAACTTGGATCCAAAATGACTAATAATTGCTCTCGGCGATCGGCTAGGTAGCTACAATCAAATTGTTGGCTTAAACCTAAACGAGCAGGTAAGTGTTCAGTCATAAATAGCGATAAGCTCCTGAGGTTGCCACATTGTTGTTGGAATAATAAACTCTTCTGCTTGTTTTAGTTTAGTTAAAAATTCTGAGCGCGGTAGCACTTTTTCACCTAAAGTGACTAAATAAGGATTCTCAAGCTGACAGTCAATAAAATGCGCATGGTGACGTTTCAACCAATTGACCAATGCCCACATGGCTAATTTTGAACAATTAGCTTGATGATGGAACATTGATTCGCCGCAAAATACGCCATGCTGCATAATACCGTACAAGCCACCAACAAGTTTGTCGTCTGACCAGATTTCTAAACTATGCGCTAAGCCTGCTTTATGTGCATCTTTATAAGCGTTGAGCATTTTTTTTGTGATCCAGGTGCCATCTGTTTCTAAGCGTTGTTGGCGACAGGCTTCAATCACCTGAGTAAATTCGGTATTAATAGTCACTTTAACCGGATTTTTTTTCAGATGCTTGCGTAAGCTTCGGCTAATATGAAATTCATCGAGTTCAATGATGCCGCGCATACTTGGCGACCACCACATAATTGGCTCGTATTCACTAAACCATGGAAAAATACCGTAGCGATAGGCATTTTTTAATCGCGTTACAGATAAGCATCCACCAATGGCAAGTAAACCATCTGGATCATCTAATGCATGGGTGGGATCAGGAAAAGCAAAGTGGCTTTTAGCGAGTTGATAAAGTTGTTTAGTCATAACACCGATTGAATAACTGAATGATCAAGATAAAGTGTAACCTGTTGCTTTAAATTCACAAACCACAAATTATTGTGTTATCCATAGCGTTGTACAGCGCTTACTTATGATAGGCAAATTGTAGGCATAAAAAAAGCGCGTTAAAAAACGCGCTTAATTGAACCATTAACTAATCGAATTAGCTAACCACTTTTACGGGTACTGCTTGACCTGCGTTGAACTTAGTTGTCATCGCTTCTTCAACAGGTACAAACGATGTAAGGTCAATACCTTCAACTGCAGACTTATACTCTTCGATAGTCGGGAAACGACCAAGAACAGAAGAAAGTACTACAACTGGCGTTGAACCCAGTAGTGACTCACCTTTTTTCTCAGATGTATCAGCTACTACACGGCCTTGGAACAGACGTGTTGACGTTGCGATAACAGTGTCACCAGGTTCAGCTTTTTCTTGGTTACCCATACATAGGTTACAACCAGGGCGTTCTAGGTATAAGATATTTTCATACTTAGTACGTGCGGCCGTTTTTGGTTTTGCATCGTCAAATTCAAACCCTGCGTATTTAGCAAGGATATCCCAATCGCCTTCCGCTTTAAGCTCATCAACAATGTTATATGTTGGTGGCGCAACGACTAATGGCGCTTTGAATGAGATAGAACCGTTTTTCTTCTCAAGGTTACGTAGCATGTGAGCAATAATTTTCATATCGCCTTTATGAACCATACACGAACCAACAAAAGCTAAATCAACAGGCTTATCGTTGTAAAAAGAAACAGGGCGGATCACATCGTGAGTATAACGCTTAGAAACATCATCGTTATTTACGTCTGGATCGGCAATCATTGGCTCAACGATTTGGTCCAAATCAACCACAACTTCTGCGTGGTATTTAGCGTTGTCGTCTGGAGAAAGTGCTGGCTCTTCACCAGATTGAATACCTGCAATACGTTTGTCAGCTAAGTCGATTAGACCTTGTAGCGTTTGCGCTTCGTTATCCATACCTTTGTTGATCATGATTTGGATACGTGATTTAGCAAGTTCAATTGACTTAATTAGCGTTTCATCATTTGAAATACAGATTGACGCTTTCGCTTTCATTTCTGCAGTCCAGTCAGTGAAAGTAAACGCTTGGTCAGCCATTAGGGTACCAATATGCACTTCAATGATACGACCTTGGAATACGTTTTCGCCACCAAATTGCTTAAGCATTTGCGCTTGCGTTGCATGTACAACATCGCGGAAATCCATGTGCTTAGCCATTTTGCCTTTAAACGTCACTTTAACTGAATCAGGAATCGGCATCGCTGATTCACCGGTTGCAAGTGCAACAGCAACAGTACCTGAATCGGCACCAAAGGCAACGCCTTTAGACATACGAGTATGCGAGTCACCACCGATGATGATAGCGCGATCATCAATTGTAATGTCGTTCAATACTTTGTGAATAACGTCAGTCATTGCATGGTAAACGCCTTTCGGGTCACGTGCAGTGATCAAACCAAACTTATTCATGAACGCCATTAGTTTAGGAATGTTTGCTTGCGCTTTGCTATCCCATACTGATGCAGTGTGACAACCAGACTGATAAGCACCATCAACAAGTGGTGAAATCGTTGAAGCCGCCATCGCTTCTAATTCTTGTGCTGTCATTGGACCGGTTGTATCTTGCGAACCAACGATGTTCACTTTAACGCGAACATTTGAGCCTGCGTGAAGTGGCGTATCTGATAGTACACCTACTGCATTACGGTTAAAGATTTTTTCAACCGCTGTTAAGCCTTGGCCTTCATGTGAAATTTCTTTTGAAGGTGCATACACAAGTGGAGTTTCAATGCCGAGTGTTTCAGCAGCAAACGTTTGTAGTTTTTTACCGAATACAACAGCGTAAGAACCACCGGCTCTCATGAATTCAACTTTTTGCGGTGTGAATGCTGACGAAATATCAACAAGTTCTTTATCACCGTTATAAAGCTTTTTCTCTTTAGTATTAATTGTTAACACAGTACCGGTAGCAACAGAGTACGCTTCTTCAAGCACTGCATCACCATTGTCATCAGTCACTGTATTGCCGTTTGCGTCTACTTTTTTAACCCAGTTTTTAAGGTCAAGACCAATACCGCCAGTTACATCAACGGTTGTTAAGAAGATTGGCGCAATACCATTAGTACCTGCAACAACAGGGGCAATGTTGATGAAAGGAACGTATGGGCTTGCTTGTTTACCCGCCCAAAGTGCTACGTTATTCACACCAGACATACGAGATGAACCAACGCCCATCGTGCCTTTTTCAGCAATAAGCATTACTTTAGCGTTAGGGTGTTTCTTTTGAAGTGCAACAATTTCTTGCTGTGCTTCTTCAGTGATCATGCATTTACCGTGTAATTCACGGTCAGCACGTGAATGTGCTTGGTTACCTGGAGATAGTAAATCAGTTGAGATGTCGCCTTCACCGGCAATATAGGTTACTACATCGATTTTTTCTTCGATGTCAGGTAATTTTGTGAAGAATTCAGCTTGTGCGAAACTCTCTAGTAACTCTTTAGCAATAGCATTGCCTGCTTCGTATGCCGCTTTTATGCGAGCCATATCTGCATCGTATAAGAATACTTGAGTCTTAAGTACTTCAGCCGCTTGTGCTGCGATTGTTGCGTCATCAGCAAATACTAAATCAATTAGCATTTCAATTGACGGGCCGCCTTTCATGTGTGAAAGCAGTTCAAATGCGAATTCTGGAGTGATCTCTGCAACTTGCTCTTCACCCAAAATAATTTCTTTTAGAAACTGTGCTTTAACGCCCGCAGCACTGGTTGTTCCTGGTAATGTATTAAAGATAAAGAAATGCAGTGAATCTTTACGGTGCTCGTTATTAGTATCTTTAATTTGATTAATGATTTCTGATACTAGTTCAGCGCTATCGATTGGTTGTGGGTTTAATCCAAGCTCCGTTTTACGGGTTTGGATTTCTTCCATATATTTTGTATACAAACTCATAGAAAACTCTCGGTATTTTACTTGATATGAAGTTAAGCATTTTAACTGATTTTACAGTCTCTAGTAATGCCTAAATGAATAAAGCTTTTCTGCCTAACTATAATTATAGCTAGTTTTACTTACTATACTTTGACGATATTCATTGCTCGGACTTAGATCCTATCGCACCTAAGCCATTAATTGTATAAATATGATTGATTCCGAGTATAAGTGTGGTGAATGTTGATGCGACTGCAATGAGTACTTTTCGGTGTTGGATGAGCCTTTATAATTTTTGGCCAAAAAAAAGGGCTGAAAATTCAGCCCTTACTATATGTTGTGTAAACTTATAGGTTATCTAAGAAACGCTCAGCATCAAGTGCTGCCATACAGCCAGTACCAGCAGAAGTGATTGCTTGACGGTAGATATGATCAGACACATCACCGGCAGCAAAAACACCTGGTACACTTGTTTGTGTTGCATTACCGTTAAGACCAGACTCAACCACTAAGTAGCCGTCTTTCATTTCAAGTTGGCCAACAAACATATCAGTATTTGGTTTATGACCAATTGCAATAAATACGCCCGCTAAATCAATTTCTTCAGTGGCTTCTGAGTTTGCATCCTTGATACGAACACCGGTAACACCCATTTGGTCGCCCAGTACTTCATCAAGCGTACGGTTATAATGCATGACTACGTTACCGTTTGCTGCTTTTTCAGCGAGGCGATCGGCTAAGATTTTTTCACTGCGGAAGCTATCACGACGGTGAATTACATGTACTTCATCAGCAATGTTCGATAAATAAAGCGCTTCTTCAACCGCAGTATTACCACCACCAACAACCGCAACTTTTTGACCTTTATAGAAAAAACCATCACAGGTTGCACAGGCAGACACACCACGGCCTTGGAAGTTAGTTTCAGACTCTAGGCCCAAGTACTTAGCAGATGCACCCGTTGCAATGATCAGCGCATCACACGTGTAAGTACCTTGGTCGCCAGTTAGCGTGAAAGGGCGCTTAGATACATCAACAGTGTGTATGTGATCAAAGACAATTTCAGTTTCAAAACGCTCGGCATGCTCTTTCATACGATCCATTAATGCTGGACCTGTTAAACCGTGAGCATCGCCCGGCCAGTTTTCAACTTCAGTCGTTGTTGTAAGTTGACCGCCTTGTTGCATACCGGTGATCAATACCGGGTTTAAATTTGCGCGTGCTGCGTAAACTGCTGCAGTGTAACCCGCAGGTCCAGATCCTAAAATTAGCAACTTACAATGTTTTACTTCACTCATGTTTTTATATCCTAAACGTTTAATAGCGTATTAATGCGCTCGATTTTAAGAGAAACAAGAGGGAAGTAAATAAAAGCGGCGATTATTTTTTTTTCTAAATCACAAAGCTGTCAAATATTGTGTACTAGAATCATGATAAGTGTACGATTTGTATGATATCTGAGCTATTAATTCAGTATTAACTCAGCATGCGACGTTAATTCATGACCAAACTGTGTTTTTTTGATATGTTTTAACTAATTTTGATTTGTGACCCTGATTAAGGGTGACCTAAGTGAATAGGCAATTATGTTATTTTGGCAGGAAAAACCCGCGTACGGGTTGACTTCAAAAGACGTTAACGTCTTAACCAATGCACAAGAATATCGCACGCATTTACTAGCACTGATTGCGCAGGCAAAAAAACGTATTTATATTACGACACTTTATCTGCAAGATGATGAAGCAGGGCGTGAAGTGTTAGCAGCGTTACATCAGGCTTCATTAGCAAACTCCGCATTAGATGTAAAAGTGTTGGTTGACTTTCATCGTGCCCAACGCGGTTTAATTGGTGCGGCAAAGTCAGATGGTAACGCCAGTTTATATTGTGAATATCAAGAAAAATATCAATCAAATGTACAAATTTTTGGCGTACCAGTAAAAGCAAAAGAACTTTTTGGGGTGCTGCATTTAAAAGGTTTTGTAATTGATGATACGCTGCTTTACAGCGGTGCGAGTTTAAATAATGTGTATTTGCAGTATCAAGAGCGCTACCGGTTAGATCGCTATTTTTTAGTCGAGCAGGCCTCACTATGTGATTCTGTGATTGACTTTATTGAACATGAATTGTTGAGTTCTGAAGCCGTTCCACGCATTGATGTGCGGCCTTTAACAAAGTTTAATGATATTAAAATCGCACAAAAACAATTGATGCGTTCATTAAAGCAAGCTAACTACGCTCACAGTGTGGAGCAAAATGAGCAAGCACTTGGCGTGCGACTATTTTTAGGACTGGGACGACGTAATAACGAGCTTAATCGTGTGATCAAATCCTTATTTGATGCCACCGAGCAAGAGTTAGTGCTGTATACCCCATACTTTAATTTTCCTGCACCGTTAATGCGTTCCTTGCGCCGCTTACTAAAACAGGGCAAGCAAGTAACAATCGTAGTAGGCGATAAAACGGCGAATGATTTTTACCTGCCACCAAGTGAACCATTTAGTAAAATAGGGGCTTTGCCATACTTGTATGAAACGATTTTGCATAAATTTTTAAAATCGCAAAAGCGCCATATTATTAACGGTAATTTAAATGTGTATTTGTGGCAGCATGAAAGTAACTCATTTCATTTGAAAGGTATTTGTGCTGATCGCAAATATCATTTATTGAGTGGTCATAATTTAAATCCTCGTGCCTGGGGATTAGATATCGAAAATGGCATTTTATTAGAAGATCCTGAGCAAAGTCTCATGCCAGCAATCGACAATGAAAGAGCCGAGATATTACAACACTGTCGTCGTTTAAACGGTGCCGAAGATTTAGAAACCATGGACGATTACCCGCCAGCGGTTAAAAAATTGCTGGGGCAAGCTAAGCGTGTCAAAGTTGATTTTATTATTAAGCGTTTTATTTAACGCAAAGTTAGAGACTAAAATGTAAGTACTATAAAAGCAGCGGTTACGCTGCTTTTTGTTGATTTAGCCTCGGAGCTGTTGCCCAACTCCGCTACAATATTTTTGCAAAACTGATGATGGTTATTTTAATATTCAAAGGAACTAACAATGCTTATTAAATCCGCCGAGCAAAAAGATTACGCCTCTTTAATTGAGATCTGGGAAGCTTGCGTTTCTCATACCCATGACTTTTTAACCCAACAACACATAGATGAACTGAAACCATTGATTTTGACACATTATTTTGATGCTGTTAGTCTTTTTTGTTGTAAAGACAACAGTGGAAAAATAATCGGGTTTATTGGCGTTGCTGGCGGCAATATTGAAATGCTGTTTGTTGAGCCGACTTTCTTTGCGAAGGGGGTTGGCACGTTATTAATTAATTACGCGATTGATAATTTAGCGGCAACTCATGTTGATGTTAACGAGCAAAACCCTAAAGCCCAAGGTTTTTATTTAAGTAGAGGGTTTGAGCAAATAGGGCGCTCTGAATTAGATGGTCAAGGAAAGCCGTTTCCGCTGCTACATATGCGTTTAGCAAAAGTAACTGAGGCTGACTAAATGGAACTGGTGATTTCAGATTCAATAACTTTAAAGCCATTAGATATTAGTCACGCAGTTGAACTTTACCAAGTTATCGCCGATAGTCGGGAAAATCTTAGTCAATTTTTACCTTGGGTGGATGACGTAATAGATGTTAATTCAACTAAACGTTATATATATGAACGACTACACAGCGGTAAAGCAGGTTCTCAGTGGTTTGCGGTATATATAGAGGATCGCTTAAGCGGTGTATTTGGTATTAAACACATTGATCCTGACAGTAAAGGTGCTGAATGCGGTTATTGGTTAGCTGATTTTGCACGCGGGCAAAGAGCCATGAATCAAGTGCTTACTAAAATAGTGCCTTATATAAAAAATAATAGTCATGCAAAAGTGATTGAGTTTTGTTGTTTAGAGGAAAACTTAGCGAGTATAAAGGTTGTGCAACGCGCAGGCGCACAATTTAAATATTATCAAAAAGAGACATCAATCTTCCTTGCTAATCAGCAACAGCAGCGTTTAGGTGTTTATGAAATAAAGCTAACGTGATCTGTGTTCATGGAAAGTAAAAAAAGCGCAATACAATTAATATCGCGCTTTATTATTCTCGCTAACTCGCTAACTCGCTAACTCGCTAACTCGCTAACTCGCTAACTCGCTAAAACGTCCACTCAACATGAAATTGCGGTACCGACTCAGTGGTATCGGTCCCTAGCTTATTGTGCCAATATTGCCACTCAAGGCCAAGTAGTAAGGTATTTTCTTTCATGCTGATGGCATTACCCAAGTCCCAAGTAATGATAGGCTGCGCTAAGATCCACGCCTTAACATCTTCACCAAATTCATTTTCGCGCTCAGCAATATATTCAACATGGCCAGTTATATTAAATTTTTGTGAACCAATCGAAAACGGGTAACCCCATGCAACATCTAGCATCCAGCTGTTAGTTTCAATAGGCGCGCCGCCACGCGCAACACCCTCGTTATCATCTATATAGGCCGTAACTAGGGTTGATAAAAAACTAAATCCTGGCGCTTGCCAATTTACTTTAACACCGGGTAAATACTTCAATACCTTAGCATCACCTGCGGCGTTAAAGCCCGCTGTTAATCCAACGTCAGCAATAGCGCCAAACGAAAAGTCATTACCGGTTATTTTAGAAAGGCTAAAAGTTGAATACCATTCGCCATAAAAGTCACGGTCTTGATAGCCATCATCAACATTATCATTAATGTAATCTATGAAGAAAAAGTTATCACCATAGTCATAGCCAGAGGCGTGTTGCAGTGAAGCGATTGATGTACCTGCTTCTTGTTCAGTAAATGGGTTTTTAAAATCGCCGTAGTTTAAATGTAGTTGCGTTGTGCTCCAATTTGCAGCAAAGCTAGATGTACTAACTGCACAAAGGGCGAATAAAGATAATGTTGATTTTATATTCATAACTATATGTTTAATGGGGAGTAAAGTGCAAAGTATAGCAGATACGCCCAAACGTGAGCGCATCTGCTTAAGTATTTATGCCTTATTTCGGCGTAGGCAAATTACAGCTATAGCAGTAAATGCCAATATAAAGCAGTAGTAAGATGAGGTTGATACTTGCCACGGGCTAATTTTAAATGTTGCGCCAAGTAGTAACGCTTGTGCACCATAAGGGAGAGATCCTTGCGTAACACAGGCGAAAATATCCAGTAAGCTTGCTGAACGCTTACCGCTGATCTCACCATCATCGGCAAGTTTTTTGGCGATAGGACCGGCAACAATAATCGACACGGTATTATTCGCTATACATACGTTGCTGGTCATAACTAACGCGGCAATACCAAGTTGATCTGCCACTTTCCGGTGCCATTTTGCAATGACTTTAGTAATGGCTTGAATCTTTTGCGCGATATAATCAAGGCCACCGTTAATACGAATAAACTCTGATAAGCCACCAATAAACATCGACAGCAAGAATATTTCTTGCATATCAGTAAAGCCCTTATAAATGTCTTTTACAAAGCTGGCACCTTCATAACTGCCAGTAAAGCCCATCAGTGCCGCAAATATAATACCGCTGAACAGCACCACAAATACATTAAAGCCCATCACCGCTAGTACTAAAATAAATGCATAAGGTAGTACTAATAGAATATCGTAATCTTTAGTTTCTACTGCTTGAGCCGCAGGAGTTAAAAAGAATAATAAACCAATAGTGAGGATAGCTGCTGGCAATGCGATTTTTAAATTCTCACGGAATTTATCTTTCATCTCACAGCCTTGGGTACGCGTTGCAGCAATGGTGGTATCAGAAATAATTGATAAGTTATCGCCAAACATCGCACCTGACACAATCGTACCGGCCATTAATGCTGGATCAATACCGGTTTTAATAGAGACCGCATACGCAATCGGGCCAATCGCCCCGATAGTACCCATTGAAGTACCCATGGCCGTAGATACTACCGCTGCAATTAAAAATAAGCCCGGTAAAAGTAATGCTGGTGGAATAAGTGATAAACCGGCGTTAACAACCGCATCCACGCCGCCTGTTGCACCTGCGACGGCAGAAAATGCCCCAGCAAGTAAATAAATTAAGCACATAGTAATGATGTTGTTGTGACCGGCACCTTTTATAAAGGTTTCTACACTGTGGTTAATGGTGTTTTTATTTAACATAAACGCCAGCATAATCGCCGGTAAAATAGCAACAGGGGCAGGGAGCTGATAAAAAGCGTAATCGACCCCTTGTGATTGCAGGTATAAACCCGCGCCTAAAAATAAGGCCACAAAGGTTAATAGGGGGAGCAAAGATAGTTTTGCTGTTGTTTTATTAAATGATGGCTGCATCATATTCCTCGTTAGATAACTTCTTGCACAACTAACACAGCCAAAACATCCCTCTTTTAGCTGAATTTAGTTGTCATACCTACCACAATGATAAGTACCTCAACAGCGCCCGCAAGCCAAAGACCAAATCGGCGCAAAGAAAGAAGTTTAAATGTATAGATGGCTAAAGTCTATGGGTATCTGTTATTATTATTTTTTAAAAGGCTTACCTGACTATTACACGAGTTTTAGATAAAATCTAGCCAACTCAAAAAATGCATAGGTTATTAATATGAATCGAATAGGCGTATTTGGCGCAAACGGAAGAATGGGCTTGGCATTAATTGAAGCCGCTCACAAAAATAATCATACCGAGCTTAGTGCAGCCTATGTACGCAGCAGTTCTCCCTTATTAAATATTGCCGTTAATCAATTAAATAGCGCAGCACCTGCGACAATTAATTTTAGTGATGAACGCAACGTTGACAATACCGACGTACTGATTGATTTTACGCTCCCAGCGGGTATGCGTGAGCATTTAAAAACAGCTGTTGCACAAAATATCCCGATGGTGATTGGCACCACCGGTTTAAATGACGACGATATGCTGGCGTTACAAACGGCTGCCAAGCAGATTCCAATTGTGTTTGCGCGAAATTACAGCGTAGGCGTAAATTTACTGTTGAATTTAGTGCAAACCGCCGCCACTAAATTTGGTGATGATTTAGATATCGAAATTTTTGAAGCGCATCATCGCCATAAAATAGATGCGCCATCAGGCACTGCACTTGCCATTGGTGAAGCAATTGCCGATGCAAAAGGGTGGGTGCATGATGAGGTTGCGGTATTTGATCGCAGCCGAGTAGAAACAGAAAAATCGCAAAATGAAATTGGTTATTCGGTGCTCCGAGGCGGAGATATAGTTGGTGAACATACCGCATATTTCGCAACTTCTGGCGAAAGGCTTGAATTAACTCATAAAGCAAGTTCTCGAATGACCTTTGCATTAGGCGCAGTAAGAGCTGCGGGCTGGTTGAAAAATAAGCCTGCAGGACTTTATGACATGCAAGATGTCCTCGACTTGAAGTAGTTTAGTTACTTTTTTGGGTGTTTGGTGGCTTTTTTGGCTTATAGGGCTTATTTTTACTGATTATTGAAATAGGGTTAGACCTAAAAGGCAAATTACTATAAAATAGCGCTAATTTGCCAAAAATTCATAATTGCGTGTTTCCAATCGCTATAAACGGGTAGTAAAGCAAATGACTTTACTCCCGTTTTTTACTGTTAGGAGGTTAACTTGACTAAATCCGCTCTGTTAGTTCTAGAAGACGGCACAGTGTTTCGCGGTACTGCAATCGGCGCTGACGGCATGTCTGTCGGTGAAGTAGTATTCAATACATCAATGACTGGTTATCAGGAAATTCTGACTGACCCTTCATACGCGGAACAAATCGTAACTTTGACGTACCCACACATAGGTAATACGGGTACTAACAGCGAAGACGAAGAAGCGAGTCACATTTGGGCTAAAGGCCTAGTGATCCGTGATTTGCCACTGCTAGCAAGTAATTTCCGTAACGAGCAATCGTTAGATGATTACTTAAAAGAACGTAATATCTTAGGTATTGCAGACATCGACACCCGTAAGCTTACCCGTATTTTGCGCGATAAAGGCGCTCAAAACGGTTGTATTATTGCAGGTGACGAATTAGATGAAAACCAAGCGCTCGCAGCTGCGCAAGCCTTCCCAGGCTTAAAAGGTATGGATTTAGCGAAAGTAGTATCAACCAAGGAAAATTTCGAGTGGCGTGAATCAAGCTGGACATTAGGCGCAGGGTTCAAAACTCTAAACGCAGCCGATGAAAAGTTTCACGTTGTTGCTTATGATTTCGGTGTGAAGCGTAATATTCTCCGTATGCTTGTAGACCGTGGTTGTAAATTAACCGTTGTACCTGCACAAACCTCGGCAGCTGACGTGTTAGCACTTAACCCAGATGGTATCTTTTTATCGAATGGCCCGGGCGATCCTGAACCGTGTACTTACGCCATTGAAGCAATTAAAGCCTTTTTAGAAACTGAAATTCCTATTTTTGGTATCTGTTTAGGTCACCAATTGTTAGCCCTTGCCTCGGGTGCAAAAACAGTGAAAATGAAGTTTGGTCATCACGGTGGTAACCACCCAGTGAAAGATTTAGACCGTAACGTAGTAATGATCACTGCGCAAAACCATGGTTTTGCTGCCGATGAAACAACGTTACCAGATAACCTTCGTGCTACGCATAAATCGTTATTTGACGGAACGTTGCAAGGTATTCACCGCACCGACAAACCTGCTTTTAGCTTCCAAGGTCACCCTGAAGCAAGCCCAGGTCCACACGATGCAGCCCCATTATTTGACCACTTCATCGATTTGATGCAAGCGCGTAACAACTAATTAAACCGGAGTAACAATGCCAAAACGTACCGACATAAAAAGCATTCTTATCCTAGGCGCAGGCCCGATTGTAATCGGCCAAGCCTGTGAATTTGACTACTCTGGTGCTCAAGCGTGTAAAGCACTTAGAGAAGAAGGCTATCGAGTTATTTTAGTTAACTCAAACCCTGCAACAATTATGACCGATCCTGATATGGCTGATGCGACCTACATCGAGCCAATTCATTGGGAAGTGGTAGAAAAAATCATTGAAAAAGAAAAGCCAGATGCAGTGCTACCTACAATGGGTGGTCAAACCGCATTAAACTGTGCGCTAGAACTAGACAAGCACGGTGTATTGGCAAAGCATGGTGTTGAGCTAATTGGCGCAACAGCTGATGCAATCGATAAAGCAGAAAACCGCGAACGTTTCGATATCGCAATGAGAAATATCGGTTTAGAATGCCCGCGTGCTGAAATTGCTCATTCAATGGATGAAGCAAAAGACATCATCAAACGCATTGGTTTACCGTGTATTATTCGACCTTCTTTCACTATGGGCGGCACCGGCGGCGGTGTGGCGTATAACTTAGAAGAGTTTGAAGAAATTTGTGAACGCGGTTTAGACCTTTCTCCAACCAGCGAGCTATTGATTGATGAATCATTGATCGGTTGGAAAGAGTACGAAATGGAAGTTGTGCGTGACAAAAACGACAACTGCATTATCGTTTGTGCAATTGAAAACTTTGACCCAATGGGTGTTCATACTGGCGATTCAATCACCGTTGCTCCTGCGCAAACATTAACTGACAAAGAATACCAATTAATGCGTAATGCCTCTATGGCAGTACTGCGTGAAATTGGTGTTGAAACAGGTGGCTCAAACGTACAGTTTGGTGTTAATCCTGATGACGGCCGTATGGTTATTATCGAGATGAACCCACGTGTATCACGTTCATCAGCACTTGCTTCAAAAGCAACCGGTTTCCCGATTGCTAAAATCGCGGCTAAGCTAGCGGTAGGCTACACACTTGATGAACTACAAAACGACATCACCGGTGGTAAAACACCTGCGTCGTTCGAGCCATCAATCGACTATGTAGTAACAAAAATTCCTCGCTTTAACTTTGAAAAATTTGCTGGTGCAAACGACCGTTTAACCACGCAAATGAAATCTGTAGGCGAAGTAATGGCGATTGGTCGTAACCAACAAGAGTCGTTACAAAAAGCATTACGTGGTCTGGAAGTTGGCGCAACGGGTTTCAACCCAATCGTGGCACTTGACGATCCGAAAGCGAAAGAGAAAATCATCCGTGAATTACGTGAGCCAGGCGCTGAGCGTATTTGGTATATTGCTGATGCAATGCGTCACGGCATGAGCGTTGAAGAAGTGTTTCAGTTAACCAAAGTTGACCGTTGGTACTTAGTACAGATTGAAGATATCTTAAAAGACGAAGCTAAAATTGCCGAAGTGGGCATGGCTGGCTTAAGCGCTGATTTCCTTCGTAAGTTAAAACGTAAAGGTTTTGCTGATCCTCGTATCGCTGAAATTGCCGGTGTGTCTGAAGCTGAAATTCGTAAAAAGCGTCACTTATTAAACATCGTGCCAGTATACAAGCGCGTTGATACGTGCGCTGCAGAATTTAGCTCTGATACTGCATACATGTACTCAACGTACGATGAAGAGTGTGAAGCTAACCCATCTGATCGTGATAAAATCATGGTGATTGGTGGCGGTCCTAACCGTATCGGTCAAGGTATTGAATTTGATTACTGTTGTGTTCACGCAGCCCTTGCACTACGTGAAGACGGTTACGAAACTATCATGGTTAACTGTAACCCTGAAACGGTTTCTACCGACTACGATACGTCAGACCGTTTATACTTTGAACCAATTACCCTTGAAGACGTACTTGAAATCGTACGTGTAGAAAAGCCTGTTGGTGTAATCGTGCAATACGGTGGTCAAACACCACTTAAACTTGCCCGTGAACTTGAAGCTAACGGCGTGCCAGTAATTGGTACTTCACCAGATGCGATTGACCGTGCAGAAGACCGTGAGCGTTTCCAACAACTTGTTGAGCGTTTAAACCTGCTTCAGCCTGAAAATGCCACTGTGACTTCAACTGAAGAAGCGATTTTAAAATCAGCTGAAATTGGTTTCCCACTGGTTGTACGTCCTTCGTATGTACTAGGTGGTCGCGCAATGGAAATTGTGTATGACGAGCAAGACTTACGTCGTTACATGACCGAAGCCGTATCTGCATCAAATGAAGCACCAGTACTACTTGACCGTTTCTTAGATAATGCGATTGAAGTTGACGTTGACGCAATTTGCGACGGCGAGCAAGTGATCATCGGCGGCATCATGGAACACATTGAACAAGCGGGTGTTCACTCAGGTGACTCAGCCTGTTCATTACCAGCCCATTCGTTATCACAAGAAGTGCAAGACGTAATGCGCAAGCAAGTAACTGACATGGCACTGGAGCTTGGCGTGGTTGGTTTGATGAATACACAGTTTGCTGTTAAAGATGGCAAAGTGTACTTAATCGAAGTAAACCCACGTGCAGCGCGTACGGTACCGTTCGTATCAAAAGCGACCGGTGTGGCACTTGCAAAAGTAGCGGCACGTTGTATGGCGGGTCAATCTTTAGCAAGCCAAGGCATTACTAAAGAAGTGATACCACCTTACTACAGCGTAAAAGAAGTGGTATTGCCATTTGCTAAGTTCCAAGGTGTGGATCCTATCCGTGGCCCTGAAATGCGCTCTACTGGTGAAGTAATGGGTGTCGGTGATACATTCGCCGAAGCCTTTGCAAAAGCACAATTAGGTGCAAGCAACACTTTACCACGCGGTGGCCGCGCGTTACTATCTGTGCGTAATAGCGATAAGCCACGTATTGTTGAACTAGCTAAAACCATGACAGACCTAGGTTTTGAACTAGATGCAACAGGTGGCACAGCCGCTGCACTTGAAGATGCTGGTATTGCAGTACGTCGTGTAAACAAAGTATTTGAAGGTCGCCCGCACATTCTTGATAGAATCAAAAATGGCGAGTATAGCTATATCGTTAATACTACCGAAGGTCGCCAAGCGATCGAAGATTCGAAGGTGTTACGTCGTGGTGCATTGCAACACAAAACTAACTATACAACGACCTTGAATGCGGCATTTGCTAACTGTACTGCTAACCAAGCAGACGACCGCAGCAAAGTGACGTCAGTTCAAGAACTACACCTGCGATTGAACTAAGGAAATGTGCCAAGGCCGTTTATCGGCCTTGGGATTAAGTGAGAAAAGTATGCAAACAATTCCGATGACAGTTCGTGGCGCAGATTTAATGCGCAAAGAACTTAACGAATTAAAAACAGTTACCCGTCCAAAAATTGTATCTGATATTGCAGTTGCACGTGAACATGGTGACTTAAAAGAAAACGCTGAATATCATGCAGCGCGTGAGCAACAGGGTTTTTGCGAAGGCCGTATTCAAGAAATTGAAGCTAAGCTTTCAAATGTACAAATCATTGATGTGACTAAACTACCAAATACGGGTAAAGTTATTTTTGGTACCACAGTAACAATCGTTAATGTTGAGACTGATGCTGAAGTTAAATACCAAATTGTTGGTGATGATGAAGCAAGTATTAAAGATAACCGTATTTCGGTTAATTCACCGATTGCCCGTGGTTTAATTGGTAAACAAGCAGATGATGCTGTGATCATTAAAACCCCGAAAGGCGACGTGGAATACGAAATCATTGAGGTTGAGTACATTTAATTACTTTACTCATTTTCACGTTTTTAAAAACCGATGCTTGCATCGGTTTTTTTATGCCATAAACAATCTCGACATTTCTTAATAAATTGGGTACGTTAAGCTAACGTATTGATAATTTGCAGATGTTGATGACAGCAATTACTTTTCCTGACGCATTAAAAAACGGCGATAAAATTGCCATTTGCGCATTTTCATCCGGTGTTAAGAGTATCTTTCACCCACGCCTGGAACGCGTACTTTCTGGCTTAACACGCCGTGGCTACCAAGTAGTCGAAGGTAAATGCTTAAGACAACAAAGTAGCCCAGCAAAACAACGCGCTGATGAGCTAATGGCATTCTTACTTGATGACAGCATTGCCGCAATTATGCCGCCGTGGGGTGGTGAGCTTGCCATGGAAATACTTCAGTATATTGATTTTAATGCGGTTAAATCTGCCAAGCCAAAGTGGTTAGTAGGTTTTTCAGATGTGAGCACGTTTGCCTGTATGCTTACAGTGCGATGTGGTTGGGTAACACTTCATGCTGCAAATCTAATGCAATTACATCCTAACGAGAAAGACAATTACTGCTTGCAAGTTTTTGATGTTCTGGCGCTTGAGAAAAATGGCTATTTCGAACAGGTGCCTGCCAAGTATTATCAGACTAAAGTGATTGATTACGCAAAAGAGCCAGATGCATTATTTGATTATACTCAGCCGAGTCAATGGCGCTGCCTAAACTATCAAGACTCAAGGCAAGTAGAGCTGACGGGGCGGTTATTTGGTGGCTGTTTAGACTCACTTAACGTGTTACTGGCTTCTCCATATCTTGATCTGCATAACTTTAAGCAAACATATGCGCCAGAAGGTTTACTACTTTATTTAGAAAATGCAGAGCTTTCACCTACAGCAGTGGCCCGTACTTTAATGGCGTTGCGGTTAAATGGTGTGTTTGCTGATATTAACGGTATTATTCTGGGGCGTAGTGCTTTGCTTAGCTCTCCAGAGCAAGACATTGATTATTACCAAGCCCTTGAGCTTGCGTTAGGTAATTGTTTATTCCCAGTTATCATCGACGCTGATATCGGACATGTTGCACCCAATTTATGTTTAGTGAATGGCGCGTTTTGCAGTTTTAAAGCCACTATAGATAAAGGCTTAGTTTACAATGCGAGCCTAGTGACCACTTTGCAATAGAACTTCGTACCTAATTGGTGATAAAAATGCATATTAAGGCAATGGCGTTAATATGCATTTTTCGCGATACGTAATTATTTTGAATCAGATAACCTTTCGACTAACTCAACACGTCGATTCAGCTCTCGACCTAATTCGTTTTTGTTAGTGGCTGCGGGAGCATAGGGGCCAACACCTTGAGGTATTAACCTTGTTTTAGCGATACCATAGTCAGCAATTAAAGCTTTAACGACCGCATCAGCCCGACGTTTAGAAAGGTCTAAATTATATTCAGCAGAGCCTTTATCATCTGTGTGACCAACAACATACAAACTCAATGCCTTATTTTTTTCTAAAACTTGCGCAATGACATCCAATGATTGTTTAGATTCAGGCTTTATGACCGCTTTATCGTAGTCAAATAACACCCCATAGATTGAGGCTTTACCTTTTTGCTTAAGTTGCTCTAACACTTTATCGCTATTTGTCTCTATTAACCCAGTTAATAATGGCTCGCTCTGCATCACTACAAGCTGAATACGAGAATCGCCTTCATAGTTACCGATGAAAAAAGCTACATAGGTAGTTTGGCCCTCAACAGTACTCTTCATAACTTGGTATCGAGGTTGGCGCCAGTAATTATAAGCTTGTTTTACAGCGAGCTTATCCCCTAACTTTTGTAAATCCTCACGGATTAACCTATCTCTGGTGTTACCACTGCATGCATCCTTTTGACAAGAGAATACCGTTTCAAACCCTTCTTTTACTAAAGCACTTAGATAATTATGATAAATTTTTAGCGTTGACACCCTGTTTACGACATAAGTAATTTGGGTTAAGTCTCCGGTAACGTCTAGCATTGGGAGTGTCTTTGTTTTTGTATCAACAATACCAACAGGAATGCTGAATTCTTCATAATCAACCTGTTTGTAATCTTCAATATAACTACTAGGGTAGCGACTTATTAATGGATGATCTGCTGAGCCCCCTTTATCTTTACGCGGTGCCTTGGTTATCTGTTTACTATTGTGTTTGGTAAATGCGTCAAAATTGGCAGTGACAAGTCCTGATTCAATGTCTTTTATATCCACTGTGGTTAATAATACTCGCGTCGTATTTTTATACTGACCAACAAATAACGAAATAGCAGCATCGAGGGACTCATCCCCTTTTGTGGCGAAAATATAGTGAGGTTGTTGGAATTGATTACTAGGGTTAAAGTAGCTAGACTTTTCAGCTAATAATTTTCTTTGTTCACGTTTATCTCCTGAATAACAATCACTTAAAGAACATGTATAAACCACTTTAAAACCAGCATCACTTAACGCACTTTCATAATTTTTTGTTACCTTTAACGAAGCAACATTTTTTATCGTATAAGCGTAATGGCCTGTATCACCAATGAATTTTTTATACTCAAATTGTTGAGACTTTTCAGCTGTAGCAACAAACTTTGTAACAAGGCGAGTTTCTTCACCCGCTAAAATAACGGAGTTCTCCAGCTTGGCACTTGGATAGGGGGAAAGCAAAAGCTCTGCGTGTAGGTTAAATACACATATTAGGGGGGCGATACAAAATATAAGTACCTTGGTTATTTTGTTATTCATTGAAATTCCTTTTATTAATGAAGGTAAACATTGTATTTAAAAAATAAGTTGGCCTAATTAAACTTTATAAAAAAGAATAAATCGCAATTTTTTAACGCTTACAAATTTTGCTGGCGTTGATAGTAACTTTACAGGCTTGAGTGTCAGTTGATTGCCAATGCTGGATATCGGATGGCGCAGTACAGCCAGCATCTTCAATAAGTAAAATGTCATCCTCACACAGTAATAAAATGGCATTTTTATCTTGAATGAAAACTTTTAACTGATAGCCCTCAAAAGGGGTGAGTTTGTTTTTATTGCTGTTGATAGCAGCCATTAGTAATGCTTGCGGATCAGTATAGGTTTTGGTGCTGAACTTTAATGTGCCATCAACCGCGGCTGAAATATCTTTTAGTTGTGATGCAAGATCAGCCATCTTTTCTGGATCATGTGCATTAGCTAGGCTAGAGCAGCCCACAGATAAAACAATTACTAAGATTAGAGTTAAGTATTTCATTTTAAATATTCCACGCGGTTAAGTTGCCATTTTCGTCTTTACCGTTGTCTAAATTCCAATTACAAATTTGCCAGCACTCTCCATCATTAAAAATAGCATTAGCAATAATCGATATAAAATACTGTATATTTTCAACCGCTAAATTAAAAATGTCGTCGTAGTGCATTGGGCCATTTGGAGTATTAAGCTGCTCAATGTAAGTGTAATCAATCTCATCTTGGCGAGGGTAGAGTAGCCCATTGTTTGCCGCAACATGCCTTGCCCATGGGAAGAGTCGATATCCTTCTTCAGCATGATCAACAACCAGTTGAAAGCCTGAATGCCACGCATCAAAGTCAGGAGCTGCTGATTGTGTGTAATCTGGGTGGATATGCGATAAAACATGCTGCCACAGTTGTTTAATATCTTCATCAAGGCAGTTATTTTGGCTGCTACATGAGCCGATATTAAGCCGAACGCGATCAGCAAGGCCAATTTCACCCAAGTTTAACCTTGGCCAAATGTAAGCGTCTTGATTCATTTCACAAGTGCGGTGGTCAGTTTGGTTTTGCTCATACGGGCCCACTTTAAGCTCGACCACCGGATGAATGGTGATATCAGCTGCAACATGCGACATATAACCACACAGCCAAGCAAAGCATTTCTCTTGCGCTGATCCCTCTAGATTTTTGCAATACTTTACTGCTTCTTTAATTACATCACCGGTATTGTGATAATGCATTAAATCAGCCCATTTATTTTGCTCTGAATTACCCACAGCTAAATAAGGGTAGTCAGGCGATACACAGCCTAACTCAAGGTATTTTTGATTTTGACTTAAGATCAGCTTTGCTTTGGTAGGAATATTCATTCCAATCAGGGCGTTATTCTCAGTAGCTAAGTTAGCCGCAGTAATGTGTGCAAAGGCACCTGGCATCAGTAAATCCTTCTACTTAGTAGTTTTGTTAATATATTTGCAATTGATCCAAGTTGCAATGGTTAAGTAATTAGTCAAATAGGCTTATTAGTTAGCTTTAAAATGGACTGCGTAATTTTAGTTATCAATAAACGTAACTTGAGCTTAAATCCATCGAGCTCACAGGCTACTGCCAAGCTCTAAAATGGCTATCTATTTTAGTAGGAGTTTAGTTGCCAAGAAGCGGAGACAAAACTAGCTGAGTTGGGCATAACTCAAGCATATCTTTTAGAGGAATCGGCTTATGGTGAGTGTTGACTCGTTTATTCACAGGGTAAAGGAGTTTATGATGGAGCTAAAAAAGACAGTGAGCGGGTCAGCGGCACGAGCTAAGCGTGCCGCATCAGTTGTTACTCAACGATAAATGTAATGCGTTTATGACTCGAATAAGGAGCTATATCATCTTTTGCATAAACAAGCACTTGATAGTTACCTGAGGAAACTAAAGGCAATATTGCTGTATCACTTGTTTCGTTACCAATAGATGCAGCCCTGCCATTTGGCAATAATACGAGCCATGTGTAGGTAATGGGATCTGTTTCTTTGTCATAGGCGTGTGCTTTGAGTGTTAAATTACTGCCTTTGATTTTATTCCCGAACATCTCAACATCGATAATGGTCGGCGCGGAGTTATCGGGATCTTCTACTTTGATTGCGACAAACCTGTTCGTGGTGTTTTCTCCGTCAGAGGCGGCGACTTGTAAAATGTAAAAGCCAGCAACATCAAAACGAACTCTAGCGCGGCTACCTGTTTCAGCAATAATATCTGCTTGGCTATTCGCTGGCCTATTTAGCCACTTCCAGCTCAACTCTACTTGCGCGCCCTCAGGATCTTGTACTTCAGCGTAGAATAATTGCTCTGATAGGGTAAAGGTATTAAGCAATGGGCTTGGCAAGACGTTAAGTGCTGGTGGTGCATTTTGGTCGGAACTAAATGAAATTGCTGTTTTACCAGCATCGCTCTGTTTCTCTGAGACCGTTATCGTTTTTACGACTGATTCCGTACGGTCACTATTTCTATCTTTGAGTGTAAAACGAACCTTGTATTCACCGGCAACATCTGGAATAAAGAAGGAGATATACGACATAGTATAAGCTAATGTTACCTTGCTGGTAGCAGGAACACTGTCGAAGCTAAACATAGGAGTCGCAAAATTGTATTGCATGCTGTCTTTTGCATCAAGGTTAATAAACTCGTTCACTTCAGCGGTTTCAGGTGCGTCAAATGATGCTATGAGCTCTGGTCTATCATCATATACTTCTATCTGTTTAGTTACCGTTTCTGAATAGGCTTTACCATCATGTACCGTTAAGCTGATCGTGAATATGCCATAGTCTCTTCCTTCAAAACTAGCACTTTGTCCTTCAGGGTTGGTGAGAAAGAAGTCTAATGCATTGTTAGCACTGGTAACTTGCCACTTATAATAAATATTATCGCCATCAGCATCTGAGCTATTTTTTCCACTTAGTGTTACTTGCTTATTTTTACCCGCTTTTTCCTCAAAAGGAGTAATAACAGCTGTTGGGGCATGATTTTTTGGCTCAATCGGTTTATCTGAAATGCTCACTGACGCTGTAGCAATAGACTCTGTTGAACCTGACTTAATGATTAGCTGAATTTGATATGTACCAGCTATATCGGCAACAAACTCGCTCATTAGGCTGCTATTATTTGCTATTTTTGCAGAGCTATTATCAGGCTTTTCATTAATTGACCAATCCACACTTGAAATGGCAGGAACAATGCTACTTGTTCCTACTAATCTGACCGTTGAACCGGTGTATACCGATTGGATCGGATTGATTTTAGCAGTAATGGCACCTGAGCCGGTTGAACTATCGGTAGATGTATCTTTATCGCTATCACTGAGATTATTATTTTCTACTTGTGGCTTAGTTGAACTACCTGAACCGCCGCACGCAGTTAGTGTTACCCCAAGAAATAAAGCCAATAATATTAATTTTTTATTCATTTTAATGTCCCTATACTTTATCCTAGCAAACAAAATACATGCTTTAGAATATTTAATCTAGTTAAAATTTGTTCATCACAAAGGTCAGCTTGTGCAAATATAGAAGTTAAGTTAAAAGCCCTCATTAAAAAGTTAAAACTGCAATTGTGCAGTCATTTTCGTGCGCGCAATTTAGGTTTAAGCGGATTAATAACTTATTAAATAGAAAAAATGAAAGTAACCTTGTAGTAAAAGATTAACTCTTAATCTAAAAAGTAAATGTGGTGGAACAGCTTTGTTTGTTCAATTAGAGTGGCTGTCTAGTTTTATAATTTCGCATTCAAGATATATAGGCTTTGCGAAAGCACCTATAGAAAATAAAAGTGTTTTAATAACAATATATTAAAGGGATATTTTAACTTCTTTGAATAGAATTTTGATATGGCTTTTCGGGCATTATAGAGCACATATAATATAGTTATGTTTAATTCTCGATAATTACAGCTGTGCCCGAAGCAACGATAAATAACATACCTGATTTACCACCGCCAGATATCTCACTGTAATCTAAATCAATACCTATTACGGCATTAGCACCTAGAGAATAGGCTTCTTTTCTAAGTTCATTTAGTGCTGTTTTACGGGCATCTCTAAGCGTGTTTTGTATGCTGTTACTGCGACCTCCAAAAGTATCACTAAAACTTGCAAAAATATCTTTAAAAATGTTCATGCCATAAGCGCATTCGGCAGTAATAACATCAATACGTTTTGTAATATTTAAGTTTGGCGCTGTTTCGGTTGTCAGTAGTACGTCTTTTGCTTCAACTTTGTTTAGTTTACTTGCAATAGCGTGTTCTATTTTCTGTTTATCATAGTCTTGTTTGGCTTTACTGCCATTAACACCATATTTTCTGGTTAGGTGGATATCTTTAGCTTTCTCTATTGTGTTAGCTACAGACTCTGAAATTTGTGTTAAGTATTTACCATAATAGAGCACATCGTAATGGTTTTGGTTTTGCTGGGTTCTGATTCCCGCTAATCCAAATTCTTTTTTCATGAATTTAAGGTAAGGCAAAGATATTTCGATTTCATTGCTGTTTAGGTCAGCTAGGTTTGTATCGTCGAAGCCTTCTATGAAAGCATCGCATTCTTTCATACCATGATTTTTATAAATACCAGATTGACTGTAGATCGTTGTTAAGTTGCATAAAAATTGGCCTTTATACCAAATGGCTGCAATAGCATTATGCCCGTCTTTCTTTAATGCGTATGCTAAGTCTGATGTATTATATGTGTTACCAGTTATATTATTTATTAGCTCTTTATCTTTTAAGCTCCAGTCAGGCTTAGTATTTGATGGTGTTGATTTATCACTTTTAGAAAAAAACATATCTCTCCTTAGAAACTTTAATAGTAAAAAGTAGCTTGATTGTAGAATTGAACTTCAAGCATATGTTGATAGCTATACAAACATGCTTTAACTCTGCCAACCAAACATTAGCATATAAAGGGTATAATATGACTTAATAAAGGGGAGTTATGCAAAATTCACATCGAATAGAAAACGATAAACTAATTTTTAAAGCGCTGGTGGAATTGCTCAATCAATCTAGCCGATACAAAAATCCTAGTTGTTATGCTTTAGTAAATCACCTTAATAATAAAGGTATTAAGACAAGCTGGGGGCACAATTGGACTCGGAAAAGCTTATTTAGGTATCTACAAAGAAACGGCTTTCTGGTGTGTGGGGCTTACGCAATAGCTTAGATCAATACACGAAACTAGCTAAGTTTATTTAGGGTATTTTCAGACATCGTAAAACGGGAGTTTCGTAACCAGTACGCACGAACAGCTAAATGAAGTAAGCTTTATTTCCCAGCTATAAAATGAGTAGAGTGGCTACAGATTGGCTACAGATTGGCTACACGAAAGGCTTTTAAAGAAAACAACTTATATATAAATGAGGTTAAGTTGTTGAATTAAATGGTCGGTATGGAGAGATTCGAACTCTCGACCCCTGCCACCCCATGACAGTGCGCTACCAAGCTGCGCTACATACCGACGTTGCAAGCAATAGTACGTATATTTTTTCAAAAATCAATAAGCTTTTGTTTGTTTGAACATTTATTGCACGTACTGAGTGAAATAAATCATTTTATGAGGATGTTTAGTTATTTATCCAGTCATTGATCGATTTATACATCACATCTCGTAGTATAGGTTGAGCAGTTTTGTTAGGGTGTATGTTGTCGTTTTGCATCAGGCTATTATCAGCAGCGACATTCAAGATAAAAAATGGCATTAAATGGCTGTTTGTGGCACCAGCAACCTCAGCAAAACTAGCGGTAAATAATCCGGTATAACGTGGCCCATAGTTAGGCGGGATGTGTACTTCCATAATCGCTACTTTGGCATCAGCTTGTTTGCTCTTGCTCACTAAACTGGCTAGGTTTTCTTTTAGGCGTTTAATTGGAAAGCCACGCAGGCCGTCGTTACCACCAAGCTCTATAAGTACATGGCTCGGTTGAAACTCATTAAGTAGGGCGTCTAAACGACGCAGTGCGCCACCGGTGGTTTCGCCACTGATACTGGCATTGATAAGTTGGATCGGCGCTTGCTCGTTGTCGTACTTATCTTGTAACAGTTTAACCCAGCCTTGCTCTTGTTTTAAGCCGTAGGCGGCGCTTAAACTATCACCTAAAATTAAAATTGTGTTGTCAGCTGCCGCACTAAGTGGTTTGATTACTAATAGTAAAACGAAAATAAAACGTAGGATTGAATACATCATATGTCAGCGCTATCTCAATTAAATATCATTCAGGTTAAAGGTCTTTCTAAAACGGTTAATACCCTTGAAGGGGATTTGCCCATCCTCAGTGACATCACCTTTAATGTCAAGTCTGGAGACTCAGTTGCTGTAGTTGGTACCTCAGGTTCAGGTAAATCAACTTTATTAAGTTTGCTCGCAGGGCTTGACCAATCGACTCAGGGATCAATTTATTTAGATGGTGAGCCGCTGCATGAACTTGATGAAGAAGCGCGTGCGGCATTAAGAGCTGCAAAAGTCGGTTTTGTATTTCAATCATTTATGTTGGTACAGAGTTTAACAGCACTTGAGAATGTGATGTTACCGGCAGAGCTTGCTGGTGAAAAAAATGCCAAGCAACAAGCACTCGATCTTCTGGAAAAAGTAGGTTTAAGTCATCGTATTGAGCATTATCCGTCGCAATTGTCTGGTGGTGAGCAGCAGCGTGTAGCGATTGCTCGCGCATTTATTGGCACACCAAAGATTTTATTCGCCGATGAGCCATCAGCAAATCTTGATAGCAAAAATGGTAAGTTAATTGAGTCACTGTTATTCGAGCTTAATCAGCTTCATGGCACGACGTTGATTTTAGTCACACATGATGAGGCGTTAGCAGCAAAGTGTCAGCATGTGTTACAAATTGAAGCGGGTCAATTAGTTAAAAATACCAATGAGGCTGTGGCGAATGTGGGTTAAATTAGCATTAAAATTATTTAGCCGTGAATTTCGCCGTGGTGAACTCACGGTGATTTGTGCGGCCATAGCGTTGGCGGTATTGACGGTTTTAACGCTTTCTATGGTGACTGATCGCATAGGGCAAAGCATCGCACAAAAAAGCAGTGCCTTTATTGCCGCTGATCGCGTACTGGCAAGCAACCATGAATTACCGGGTGAATATTTAACAACAGCAAGCGAATACAACTTACAAACCGCACAGCTCACTTACTTTGATACTATGTTGTTTGCTAATGACGAAATGCAATTAAGCTCAGTAAAGGCGGTGTCGGAGCATTATCCACTTAAGGGCGAACTAAAAGTTAAAAGCAGTTTAACCGGAGAGGTTGAAGTGGCCACGCAAGGGCCAACTGTTGGTAATGTGTGGTTTAGTGAATCGGTATTTTATGCACTAAATGTAAAAGTAGGTGATACGGTTGAGCTAGGCGCTGCGCAATTTAATATTGAAAAAGTATTGGTGGAAGAGCCAGATGCGCCATTTAATATTTTTTCAAGTAGTCGTCGTGTGTTGTTAAATAACCAAGATGTAGACAAAACTGAAGTGATCCAGCCGGGCAGCCGTGTTTTTTACCGCCAGTTGTATGCAGGGGATGAGAGTAACCTTACTGACTTTTATAGCTGGCTAAAACCACAAATGAAAGAAAACCAGCAATGGTATGGTGTTAAAGACAGACAGTCGCCGATTGCAAATAGCTTAAACCGCGCTGAAAGCTTTTTATTATTAGCGGGGTTATTGGGCATTATTTTAGCGGCGGTGGCGATTGCCGTGTCTGCAAAGCGTTATTGCGAACGCCAATATGACCCAGTTGCGATGATGAAAACCTTAGGTGGTAGCCGATCGACAATTCGCAAAATTTACTTACTGCATTTATCACTGGTGTGTGCTTTGTCGGTCATACTTGGCTTAGCCATTGGCTATGGTTTACAAGAGATAGCCACTAGTTATTTAGCTAAATCAATGAACAATACTCTTCCTGCAGCGGGTATAAAACCGTGGTTTGTGGCGATTAGTACTGGCGTTATCTGTGCCGTGATGTTTTCAATCAAGCCGTTATTAGATTTATTTGATATTCCACCGCTTAGGGTATTACGCCGTAACTTAGGCGATAAGCTACTAGTAAGTAAAGTGCATTTAGCGATGTCGGGCTTAACAGTCTTTTTATTAATGTGGTTGTTTAGTAATAACCTTAAAATTACCGCTATTTTGTTTGTCTCTACTTTAATTTTGATTGCAATACTGTTTGTATTATCTCGGTTAATTTTTGGCAGCGGACGTAAACTAGGATTGCGCCCGGGGAATAGTTGGTCATTAGCGATTGCTTCGTTGCAAAAACGTGCCAATGCTAATGCGGTACAGTTGATCAGTTTTTCGTTGGCAATAAAGCTATTGTTATTTTTAGTGGTGCTGAAAAACGATATGATCGCAGATTGGCAATCGCAACTTCCAAGCGACGCGCCGAATGCTTTTTTAGTAAATATAACCGAAACTGAATTGCCAGACGTAACAAGCTTTTTAGAGCAAAAAAATATTCAAGTATCTGAGTTCTATCCGACTATTCGTGGTCGCGTAAACGCTGTTAATGGTGAATTAGTTGCTCGCGAAGTCTCATTGCAAGACAACGAGAAGAAAGACGAAGAAGCACGCGCAGGTATTGGCCGTGAACTAAATCTTACATGGTTAGAGCAAGTCCCTGTGCAAAATGAGATCATAGACGGGCAGTGGTTTGCCGACAATGCCACCGCTGAAGCATCGATCGAAGAATCTATGCTAGAGCGTTTAGATGTGAAACTGGGTGATACGCTAACATTTTTGATTGGCGCCCAGTCATTTGATGCCAAAATCACCAGTGTTCGTAAAGTTAATTGGGCTACTTTAAAGCCTAATTTCTTTATTATATTAAGTCCTGATGTACTGGCTGATTTTCCTGCGACGTATATTTCATCGGTGCGTATCGAAGCCGATCAAAAACGCGACTTTAGTGAGCTACTACGTGCCTACCCGACAATCAACGCCATCGACGTTGACAGCTTTGTCAAACAAATACGTTCTACTATTTCGCAAGTATCGCTGGCAATTGGATTTGTACTGGCGATAGTGGTGATGTGTGGTGGCTTAGTTTTAATTTCGCAAGTGCAAGCAAGCCTTGGTGAACGGATGCAGGAAATTGTCATATTGCGTACCTTAGGCGCCAAAGGGCGGCTAATAAAAAATGCCACTTTATATGAGTTTTTATTGCTGGGCAGCGCTGCTGGTTTTGTCGCTGCACTGGTTAGTGATGTGGCTTTATTTATAGTGCAACGTGAGATGTTTGATTTAGCAGGTAAGTTACACCCGCACATTTGGTTAATAGGGCCATTAGTGGGGGGTGTGTTTGTGGCATCACTAGGCTACTTTATGATAGCTAGAACCATGCGTAAAAATACCCAAGGGTTACTACGCTCTTTAGCCTAAAAGGTTAGCAATTAAACAAGCCCGTTTTTACGGGCTTTTTTATGCCAATAATGCACTGGTAATTTATACAGTGCTCTGGCATTATTAGCGTACTTAACTATTTACACTGATTGGGCAAGTATTGGCTATTATTTTAGGGATTGATCCTGGCTCACGATTAACCGGTTATGGGGTGATTGCCCATCAAGGTGCTAAATTTACTTATTTAGGCAGCGGTTGTATAAAACTGGCCGACCACGAGTTTCCTATTCGATTAAAAATGATTTATCAGGGGATCAGTCAACTAATCGAACAATTCTCTCCCGATCATTTTGCCATTGAAAAAGTATTTATGGCGCATAATCCTGATTCAGCTCTTAAATTAGGCCAAGCCAGAGGGGCTGCAATTGTTGGTGCGGCAATGGCTGAGTTACCGGTGTTTGAATACTCGGCGCGGCAAATTAAACAAGCGGTGGTAGGGCACGGTGGTGCCGATAAATCGCAAGTGCAGCATATGGTTAAAAATATTTTAAAATTACCAGGCACACCGCAAGCGGATGCAGCAGATGCATTAGCCATTGCGATATGCCATGCTCATTCCGATCAAAATTTAATAAAACTAGCGGGCAGTGCCAGTAAAACCGTTAGAGGACGATTAAGGAAATAACATGATAGGTCGCTTAAATGGCATCTTAGTAGAAAAACAACCGCCAGAAATTTTGCTTGAAGTAAGCGGTGTTGGTTACGAAGTTAACATGCCGATGACGTGTTTTTATGATTTACCAAACATTGGCGAAAATGCCATTGTGTATACTCATTTTGTAGTAAGAGAAGACGCCCAGTTATTATTTGGCTTTAATAATAAAATAGAGCGAGCATTATTTAGAGAGCTATTAAAAGCCAATGGCGTTGGGCCAAAGCTCGGATTAGCAATACTTTCAGGGATGTCGGCTAAGCAATTTGTTAGCTGTGTGAATAACGAAGATGCCACCAGTTTAGTGAAACTGCCAGGTGTAGGTAAAAAAACCGCAGAGCGCCTGGTACTTGAAATGAAAGACCGATTAAAAGATTGGGGTAATGACTTATTCACGCCATTTAGTGATAATGCAGTTATAGAGCCCGCCTCTGACGCACTTATTGCTAATAATGCGGCAGATGATGCAATCTCTGCGTTAGTGTCATTAGGTTATAAATTGGCGCAAGCACAAAAAACAGTAAAATCAGTGGCCAAGCCTGGTATGTCTACAGAGGTTCTGATCAAAGAATCTCTAAAATCAATGTTGTGAGTAAACCATGATTGAAGCGGATCGTTTAATAGATGCGACTGAACAAAGTAATGAAGATGTAGTCGATCGCGCGATTAGACCAAAACTATTAGCCGATTATACTGGTCAGCCCCATGTTAAACAGCAAATGGAAATATTTATAGAAGCTGCACGGAGTCGGGGTGAAGCGCTTGATCATTTATTAATATTTGGTCCGCCGGGTTTGGGTAAAACCACACTAGCAAACATTGTTGCCAATGAGCTGAATGTCAGTATTAAAACAACCTCGGGTCCAGTGCTTGAAAAAGCCGGTGATTTAGCCGCACTACTGACCAATTTAGAAGAAGGCGATGTACTTTTTATTGATGAAATACATAGGCTAAGCCCGCAAGTTGAAGAAATACTCTATCCTGCAATGGAAGATTATCAACTCGATTTAATGATTGGTGAAGGGCCCGCAGCTCGTTCCATTAAGCTCGATTTACCCGCTTTTACCTTAATTGGCGCAACCACTCGCGCAGGCTCGTTAACTTCACCACTTAGAGACCGTTTTGGTATTGTGCAGCGTTTAGAGTTTTATTCGGTGGCAGATTTATCGACTATAGTGGGGCGCTCTGCTCATTATTTAAATTTAGCCATGTGTGATGAAGGTGCCATTGAAATTGCTAAACGCTCTCGTGGTACGCCACGTATCGCTAATCGATTATTACGCCGGGTACGAGATTACACGCAAGTTAAATCAGACGGTACTGTAAATGCCGAAGTGGCAGAGCTGGCACTTAATATGATTGATGTCGATAAAAGCGGCTTTGATTATATGGACCGTAAATATTTACTCGCGATCATTGAAAAGTTTATGGGGGGGCCGGTAGGGTTAGACAACTTAGCCGCCGCCATCGGTGAAGAAAAAGAAACCATTGAAGATGTGATCGAGCCTTACCTCATCCAGCAAGGATTTATCCAACGTACGCCAAGAGGGCGTATTGTGTCTGATAACGCCTATCATCACTTTGGCTTATTACCCAAACAAGAATAAAGTACATTTATTGTAGCTGTATGCGTGCGTATGGCTGCAAACCCACCTCATACATCTTCTATACTGTTCTTTTAGCCACTATTCAAATGTCTATTTTGCTGTGTTTAAGTTAATCGCGTGATTAGCATATTACTTAAAGTTTAGATTATTTAGTTATTTGGGCTAATGCAATTCACATACTGTTAAGTTTGTAAACGATATTGTATGCGCCATAGCGAGGTAGTGCTGTGCGTGATTTGCAGGCAAAAAAAAGCCCGCATAAAATGCGGGCAAACAACAAGTTGAAGGAAGTAATCTAAGTAACACTGCTTAAATTCATCAAGTTTTATCAAGAAGACTTTAAGCGTAGCAATACGAAAAATCAGAATCATATTGCAAAGAACTGGGCTGAATGAAGTATTCATTGCTGCGCTAGCTCGGTATGGGAGAATAATACGCAATAGTTGGTTTTTGTTCAAACTAGAAAAATTTAATTTTCAGATAAAAAAAACTAATAGCAAGATTTTTATGAGCGCTTTATTTTTGTTCATAAAATTCACGGTCGTATATTAATCTATTGAATTTGTGATGTTTTATTTGTTTGAATGATTTTTTTATAGATTAGTTAAACTGTTGCAATGACTATGCTTATAGTCAATTATGCTTGTTTATTCATTAAGAGTGAATAAAGAGGGTGTTTTACACAGTTTTTGTTTATAAATAAGCACCCCAGCATGTATTTACCTCGGCAGTACAATCTTAAATTGTTGCGTCAAGATTGCCGAACAAGGCTATAAAACTGGAGTCAGCCTGCTCTTCAACGTTTTTTGTTGCTAATTCACAGCAATAGCGTTGTCAGTACTGAGCTGAATAGATACACTAGTTGCAACTTTTGGCCATTTTTTCGGTCATATACCTAGCGTATAATGAAATGTTATTTATACAAGAAATCTTATTAGGAGTTTAATGTGGGTTCAGGGCTTAATTTTTTAGATTTAATTCTAGAAGCAAGTTTTCTTGTGCAATTAGTTATGCTGGCATTATTAGCTATGTCAGTGATGTCATGGGCAATTATTTTTCAGCGTAAAAAAGCAATTTCGGATGCATTATCCAATACTAAGCGATTTGAGCAAAAATTTTGGTCAGGCATTGATTTAAGTAAACTCTACAATGAGATCTCATCGCGTAGCGGTAGCTCAACCGGCGTTGAAGCATTATTTATAGCAGGTTTTAAAGAGTTTGCTCGTCATAAGAAAAACTCTTTTCAAAGTGCTAGCATTGTAATGGAAGGGACGCATCGTTCAATGCGAGTTGCGTTATCTCGCGAAATCGAAAAATTAGAATCAAGTTTATCGTTTTTAGCAACAGTGGGGTCTATCAGCCCTTACATTGGTTTGTTTGGTACTGTATGGGGCATTATGAATGCTTTTATCGCGTTAGGCGAAGTTAAGCAAGCAACCTTACAAATGGTTGCCCCAGGTATAGCTGAAGCGCTTATTGCAACAGCTATGGGTTTATTCGCTGCTATTCCAGCGGTTATTGCATACAACCGTTTTGCTAATAGAGTTGAAAAGCTAGAATCTAACTACATTAACTTTATGGAAGAGTTTGCAAATATTTTACACCGTCAAGCAGCTACCCAAATAGAGGCAAAAGCGAATGTATCAGCGTAAGAAGCGTCGTCCTGTTGCAGAGATAAACGTAGTTCCTTACATTGATGTAATGCTGGTGCTACTGATTATTTTTATGGCCACTGCGCCTTTGATCACTCATGGCGTTAAAGTTGATTTGCCAAAAATGGAAGAATCAGATTTAGTTGATACTAAAGATACGCCACCGATCATTGCTTCAATTGATGCACAAGGTAAGTACTATGTCAGTATCGGTACTGATCCAGAAGAACCGATGGAAGCATTAGATGTTGCCGCTGTTATCAAGTTGCAACTGATGAAAAACCCAGAAACCCCAGTGATGATCAAAGGCTCAGGTAAAGTATCGTATCAAGAAGTACTATTATTGATGGATTTCTTAAAAAATGCCGGTGTACCTTCAGTTGGATTAATGACTGAATCGTTTGAAGGGAATAAAAGCTAATATGGGTCCTTCAGTATTAAAATCAGTGCTATTGCACCTCGCTATAGTTGGCGTTTTGATTGGAACCGCGAGTTTTCATACTTCACCGCCTACAGTAATGGAAGTTACCTTGAACAAGGCTATGCCTGATGCTGAAAATGCTGTTTCAGCGGTGACTGTTGACCAGAAAATGGTTGAACAAAAAATTGCTGAGTTGAAACGCAAAGAAGATGATAAAAAACGTGCTGAAGATAAGCGCATTCGTGATTTAGAGCGTCGAGCATCTGATGCACGTAAACAGCGTGAATCTGAAGACCGCCGGATCAAAAAGTTAGAGCAAGAGCGTCGCGCGAAAGAGAAAGAAACCGCACAAGCCCAAGCTCAAGCTAAAAAAGCGCGTGAAATAGAGCAAAAAGAACGTGAAAAAGCGCAGCAGGCTGAAAAGCAAAAAGAACAAGCTGAACTTGCTGCTAAAGCTGCTGCTGAAAAACGTAAAGCAGAAGAAGAGGCTTTAAAGAAAGCTGAAGACGACCGTAAACGCGAAGAGTTAGCTGCTAAAAAACGTGCAGAAGCTGCTGAAGAGGCACGTCAAAAAGCGTTACAAGAGCAAATGCTGCAAGAGCAACTAGCTACAGAGCAAGCTGCACGTAATAAAATACGTCAGCAACAGGTAGGCACTGAGGTTGATAAATATAAAGCATTAATTATGGCGCGTATTCAGCAAAATTTATTAATTGATGAAAAGATGAAAAATCAACAATGCCGTGTGAATATTCGCTTAGGTTTTAATGGTCTGGTCACACAAGTTACATCTTTAGGTGGTGATAAGTTAGTATGTGAAGCGGCGCTTAGAGCTGTTCGTATGGCTGATACACTGCCAGTTTCTAAAGATAAAGATGTGTTTGAGCAATTAAAAAATATTAACTTAACAATTAAGCCACAATTTTAAAGGAATGGTATGTTCAACAAGTTGAAAACAGTTTGTTTAATTTTCGTTTTAGGCTTTACCAGTGTTGCAAATGCGGCACTTGAAATAGTCATAACCGAAGGCATTGATGGCGCGCGGCCTATTGCGATCGTGCCATTTAAGTATAAAGGTGTGGGGCCAATTCCACAAAAGCTCAGTGATGTGATTGCTGCGGATTTAATGCGTAGCGGTAAATTTAAACCCATTGACGTTAATGCCATGCCACAGTTACCTAGTAAAGACGCAGACGTAGACTATGGCGCTTGGGTAAATAAAGGTGTTGAAGCGATTTTAGTTGGTGAAGTCGAACAACAAACTGATGGCCGTTACTTAGTACGCTATGAGCTTATTGATGTTATCCGAGGCCAAATCACTGGCGGTGAAACGCAAATGATGAGTAACGGAAAACTCATTAAAAACCAAGATCATATTCAAGAAGCACGCGAAAGTGTGATCAGTGATACCGGTTTTAGACGTTATGCACACCGCATCAGTGATGTTATTTATGAAAAACTCACCGGTGAGCGCGGCGCATTTTTAACTAAAATTGCTTATGTGATTGTACGTGATGATGAACCAAAGCCTTACCAGTTAGTAGTTGCAGATTATGATGGTTTCAATGAGCAGGTTTTATTACGCTCGCAAGAGCCGCTTATGTCACCAGCATGGTCACCAGATGGCACTAAACTAGCGTATGTAACCTTTGAAAATCGTCAAAGCCAAATTTATATCCAAGATTTATACACTGGTAAGCGTGAACTCATAACAAGTCACCAAGGTATTAATGGTGCGCCACAATTCTCACCCGATGGTAAAAAACTACTATTGGTGCTATCAAAAGACAGAAACGGCGCTACAGAAGTGTATATGCTAGACTTAGCAACGCGTAAAGAAACCCGATTGACTAACCACCGTAGTATAGATACTGAACCGTCTTGGCATCCGAATGGTCAAGATATAGTGTTTACTTCTGAAAGGGGTGGTAATGCTCAGATTTATAAGTTAAATTTACAAACAGGTAGGTCACAACGAATGACCTTTGATGGTGATATGAATCTAGCTGGTTCTATTACCCCTGACGGCAAAGAATTAGTGATGGTTAACCGTACCAACGGGCAGTACCATCTTGCTAAGAAAGAGCTGGCTACAGGCGCATTTCAAGTGTTAACACGAACGCGCCTAGATGAGTCACCGAGCGTAGCACCAAATGGTTCGATGATCATCTATAGCACGCTACATAATAATAAGCAGGTACTAGCGCTAGTATCAATGGACGGTCGCTTTAAAGCACGGTTACCTGTGCTAAATGGACAAGTAAAGGCACCCGCGTGGTCGCCTTATTTACAGTAATTTTTGCTGGTTTACTCAATATAGGAATCTACTCAATGCAACTTAATAAAATACTTAAAGGCCTGCTAATTGCTGTGCCAGTTATGACACTAGCAGCTTGTAGCTCATCTTCGGATATCGATGAAGGTGCAGCTAATCAATCAAATCAAGCGACTGTTGAGCAAACAACTGATAATGACACTGTCGAAGTTGCGACATTAACGCCAGAGCAGCAAGCACAAGAAGAACTTCGTCAGAAGTATGACGAATTGCGTCAAGAACAAGTGATTTACTTTGGTTTTGATACTGCGACTATTCAAGGTCAGTATGGCGAATTACTTCGTGCACATGCTGAGTTTTTAGTTAAAAACCCATCTGTTAAAGTATTAATTGAAGGTCATGCTGATGAGCGTGGCACTCCTGAGTACAATATTGCACTGGGTGAGCACCGTGGCCAAGCAGTTGAAAAATACCTACAAAGTTTAGGTGTTTCTGCAAGCCAAATGTCAGTAGTGAGCTACGGTGAAGAAAAGCCGATGGTTAAATCACGTACTGAATCTGCTTTCGCTAAAAACCGCCGTGCGGTACTAGTTTACTAAATTAGAGACATTATGAAGCCGAAAATTATTTTGGCAGCCATGATATTGAGCGGGAGCACCCATGTTTGGGCTGCTCCCGCTCCTGTTTCAGAAGCTGCGAGTTCACAATCGAGTATAGAAAAACGCCTTGCTGCCCTTGAAAGTATGATGCAGTCGAGAAATTTATTACAAGTTGAGTTACAGCAACAGTTAAATAGACTGCAAGATGAAGTGAGCCAGGTTCGCGGGATCACTGAAGAGCAGACCTATAAGCTTGAAAAAGTACTGCAACGTCAACGTGAGCTGTATCAAGAAATTGAAAATCGCGTTAGCCAAGCTTACTCGCAACCTAGTGCAGAGCAACACGCAGAGCCTGTTGCATCGCAAGCTATTAGTTCTGATCTGTCTGAGAATGAGGCATACGAGCGTGCAGTGGCATTAATCATGAAGGACAAGCGCTATGATCAGGCAATTCCAGAGTTTCAAACGTTTTTAACAACGTATCCAAATTCTGTGTATGCGTCTAACGCTCATTATTGGTTAGGACAATTATTAACAATTAAAAATGATCCAGTAAAAGCATCGGAACATTTTAAAGTTGTTGTAAATGAATTTCCAAATTCAAATAAGCGTCCAGATGCCATGTTAAAGCTTGGTACTTTATTACAAGAGCAAGGTTTAGCCGAACAAGCGTCAAAAACCTTTAATGATTTACTTAACCAATACCCAAGTACAACTGCTGCAAAATTGGCCACTGATCGCCTTTCAAAAATGTAGAATCAGTTTGATTAGACTGCTTTTTGTCATAAGCGGTCTAAAATTGGTCAACTAGACATAAAAACTTAAAAAAAGAGACATTTTCTGTTGCACTCATTTTTTAAATAAGTATTATAAGCGCCCGCAGCAAACGAATGGTTCAACCACTCGAATTGCGACAAAAAGAGCGGGTCATTAGCTCAGTTGGTAGAGCAGTGGACTTTTAATCCATTGGTCGATGGTTCAAGTCCATCATGACCCACCATTCATTATTTAATAATAGAATGGTCTTTATCGGCGGATTTACGTATTAATGTTTTGTTGCATTTTGTTGCAGCAGCAGAGCGGGTCATTAGCTCAGTTGGTAGAGCAGTGGACTTTTAATCCATTGGTCGATGGTTCAAGTCCATCATGACCCACCATTCTTTATTCGTTGAATAGTAGAGTGGTTTATAATCGGCGGATCTACGCAGCGTGCTTAGGCACATCAGAGCGGGTCATTAGCTCAGTTGGTAGAGCAGTGGACTTTTAATCCATTGGTCGATGGTTCAAGTCCATCATGACCCACCATTCTTTATTCGTTGAATAGTAGAGTGGTTATAATCGGCGGATTCACGCACCGTGCTTAGGCACATCAGAGCGGGTCATTAGCTCAGTTGGTAGAGCAGTGGACTTTTAATCCATTGGTCGATGGTTCAAGTCCATCATGACCCACCATTCTTTATTCGTTGAATAGTAGAGTGGT
>NZ_JACJFH010000250.1:0-1029 GCF_014164495.1 Pseudoalteromonas sp. SG41-5
TAGAGGAGCCTTCAATCAATCGAACTACTGTATAAAAGACTTTGGTTGCAGCCAAAGCTTGGGCCTCACATTACCCGAACTAGGTTAAAATAATAATTAATTTATGGGTTTATTATCCATACAAGAGAATAAATAGTGATTCTCTTTAGTTTGTCATTTTTAGTTGCAAACAGCGCAATAAAACTGCCAAACTAGCTCACACATTATTCAGGCGTTTAGTGCTAAAAAATATGAGTGCTATCGAATATACAAATGATGGATTCAGGCTGTCTCTTGAGCCACTAGAGATTGAGGGGCGAACTAGTTCTATTGCATTTTCTATTGAAATAGAACTTAAAACCAAACCGGATGACAACCCTCTTTCCCAAAGCATGAAATTTAACTATCCTCATGTCTGGATTGAAACGGATGAACTTGATCGGTTTGAGAAAGAATTAAGTCAGATTCAAGAAGCAACACTTAGAGATATGAGTGATTATGTCTTATTTGCAGTACGTGGGTCGGATGCATCCACAGAATTAGAAATAAATCCTAGAGATGAGCGCATGTCGTCAAGCGCAGCAAATATCAACTCCATATTGTTGTTGGCTCCACGGGTTAAGAAGGGGCTGGCTAATACATTTAAAGAGTATCCCAAATGGTGGTGAAAGCACTTATCAAAAGGCTGCACCTGACATTTTTTGCTACGCTCAATTGTGTATGTCGCGTAGCTCAATTTTACACAATTGCTCAACGCTAAAACTGCAGGTGAGCTTGGCGTTAGCACTCAAGGATAGAACTGTGAATTTTTTAAGCTTGGATTCCATTATTGATACCTCACTCAACGATGATTTGTATCTACGAGATGGTTCCTGGAAAATTGTTAAAGGCTTAAATTCAGAAACTGAACAATGGTTAGATTTAGCGTAAGCGTCTAGCAAAGTGCACCTGCCAGTAACTCGTCAAACCGATTAAACTATTTCTTAATTTCAATTAGGAGATAGCCATGAGAAAAATGCGTAGCCTTGAGCAGTGGCGCAACATTATCGA
>NZ_JACJFH010000251.1:0-986 GCF_014164495.1 Pseudoalteromonas sp. SG41-5
AGCAGTAAAAACCATCAGCCAAGGTGATACAACTTTTTGGGCTAAAGCCCAACCAACAATCACACGCGCCAGCAAGCTCAGCGCCTACGGTGGTTAACTATAACAATAGTGTTAAACCATTCGTGGCTGAAGCCATCACCTACAACAATACTTAACCTCTGTGTAGCAAAGCGCCTCAGTGATCTCAGTGGTGAAATTCACTTTTCGCCCTAAAGAACGACCTACAAACAATGCATATTTACGTACTTGGGAGTTGGTAATGATATTGGAGAATCGTAGGTTCTCGTTGCGCTCTACCCAACCTACAAACCCACGCGCTAGCAAGCTTAGCGCCTACGGTGGTTAGCTCTATCACTGGTGTTAAATCTTTCGTGGCTAAAGCCATCTCCTACAAAAATACTTAACCTCTGTGTAGCGAAACGCCTCTGTGAACTCGGTGGTGAAATTCACTTATCGCCCTAAGAACGACCTACAATTTAAACCACACCAGTAGGGTTTCGTTGCACTCTCCCCAACCTACGCCACTTGCGTTGTAAGGCGAAAGTTAAGTGCTTTTATCACTTGAAAAAAGTTTCGCAACGAGTTTTGGTTTTACCATTCACCGCCTTATACGAGCTTCCACGATTTAATCCTGTTGCGTTAGCAATATCGCTCACGCCATGCTTTTTCACCAAAGATCTGAAAGGGGTCACCCATAAGAAGCTTCCGATCATGCTGACGACTGTGTTTTATTGATCTCTGTATTCAAAAACCAAGTATTGCTACTTTTCAAACTCATTAATGATTTTGAAATATTTAATCCTCCCACCTTGCATTTACCTAAAAAGTGAACTTAATTAAAAAAGTAATGGAACTTCATCAAAAGGAATTTGCAATGACTAAACTCATCATTATTGCTTGGTTACTTTTTTGTTCATATGCTTACGCGACAAATATTTTTAAGCTTAACTCACAATCTAAAAATACAGATTTAGCCGATATTCAAC
>NZ_JACJFH010000252.1:0-954 GCF_014164495.1 Pseudoalteromonas sp. SG41-5
GTGCCCAAGTAATGGTAAAACAGAAGCGCTGATCAGCCCTGTAGTCAATAACGATGTCATGAGACAACACATGTAATTAATCTCAAAAGCCACGGAGGCGGGACGTCATTCGGTCGTGATCGTTGATGTCGCTGGTTGGCCTACTATTGATAGTGTACAACCATTCAATAATGTTACACTAATAAAACTTCCGCCTTACTCCCCGGAGTTAAATCCAATAGAGCAAGTATAGAGTTGGATACGGCAACACTGTTTATCTAATCGTGTGTTTAGTGGTTATGAAGAAATAGTCGAACAGATTTCGTAAGTCTGGAATAAATTCATCTTAGTCCCTGGTACGGTTAAAAGCAAATACTCTAAAGACTGGATCAAATTGACTTAATCTTTATGCAGATTGGTATAAGGAGGCAAGGTATCACAGAGACATTTTTAATGCCTTCATCAACATTGCCCATGTGCCAGCTTGCGTGATCAACTATGACCACAGCGTGCTCTCCATAGCGCGTCGCATCCGAAATGTGTTTGGTATTAGCCTAGAAGGTTGTTAAAATAAATTCGACTTCAATCAGCAAGCCATTGAAATAGAGTGTTATTTTCGGTTGTATTGTTCACTCTGAGTTCTAACAGGGAGCTTATTGAGTTAGATTTAAGATCTAATATTGGATTGCCTTTATTTTCCTCCAAAGTAACATTGTTTTTAAGACCTTTTTCGGTTACTTCACAGGTGCCATTTTTACAAATAACATCAGGTTTTGGTCTGAGGAGCTGCTTATCTGAAGTAATAATAACATACCGATCATCAACCTTAGAAGAATCTTCAAAAGCCTTAAATTTTTCAGCCGAAAAGCTTGGCACTATTCCCGCTTTTATTTCTATCATATGTTGTAGAAATTGGTAACTACCCCTATGAGACAATGCACTTAAACCTGGTTCAGTCATAAACGAAATGAAACC
>NZ_JACJFH010000253.1:0-938 GCF_014164495.1 Pseudoalteromonas sp. SG41-5
TTTTCAACTTGCTCATCCATTAATTGCACGCGTGTTTTATCCCCTTTTTTACTCCCTATGGGTGCTTTAGCCCACTGCGGACCTACAGAGCCATTAACTCGTTTATCGCCCATACGCGATACGCTATCATACCCGCCTGCGCCCATGTCAGGGTCATGTAATGCATGTAAATTGTCCATAATTTCTGTTGTCCTTTGCAAGGCTAGTTTTTCGGCTTCAGCATATGATACTTTTTTGCTGTATGAGTCTTTAAGGGAGCTCTTTAAATCTTTTTCGAAGTCTTTTCTAAAATCATCTTGCGCAGTTCCAGTACCTTTGCGCTTCATCTTTTTGTATCGCTCGCGGTTTTCTCTGTATTCACCAATGGTTAAATCATTCAAGCCATTTTCTTGATGTTTAAGCTGCCTTGCGTAATTATGCTCTAAAGCGCGTAAGTCGCCTTTATTTCTTTTCCTTAAGCCATCACTTGGTTTAAAACAAGGCACTTTGTAAGCTTTCATTTTTAATCGAAGTGGGTGAGTGTTTTTACTCTGTACCCCCTTTAAATCATTCCCTTTCGGTGGCTCTAATTCATTGGCTACCGTCTTCTTCGGTTTGCCCACTACGCCTGTGCTTGCCGGTGGCTCAAACTCATCGAGGGCTTTGTTTACGCGATTGCCAATTTCGTTTGCGGCATTTTTAACGCCTTGGTCTATTTTTGGGGTGACTTCATCAAGTTGTTTGACCATGGCTTGCATGCCGTCAATGGCTGAGTCTGGCAGCAGGAGGTCGTATTTCCAGCTAGTTGAAATATCTTGCAAGGTATCTCGAAAGCCTTTGATTACGGCTTTTACTTCACTGGCGGCTTGCTTGCCCAAATTTTGCCAGTTTATTTCCCGTAAGTATTTTACTGGGTCGCCTTTACCGAGCTTGCGTAGCACTGCAATGGCGGCTTCCAT